>PMBW01000140.1 GCA_003153075.1 Dehalococcoidia bacterium
CTCTGACCATGCGGGTGACTGCGTTGGATCCGCCGCCGCCCAGACCGACAACCTTTATCCTAACCGAACTGGCAGAAAAACTTGACCGTGCCATATTAAAATAATCCTCCTGTTTTGATTGTTTCTTTTTTGATTTATTCTTTAACTTTAATTAAATCCGAGATAAGATCGTTCGAATATTTCCGAAAAATCTACTTACAATTTGTTGTAGCTCTATTTTTATTTTAGAGCCCATTTATGTCATGTCAATAGGGATGTAAATATTTTCTTTGAATTTTTTTATACTTTCCCCGACCGGAACAACAGCGAAATAATTTAGAGAAAAATGAAAAACCGGCAGATATCACGATGTTGCAATTTTGCCGAAAGATTGAGAAAAACCTGCTAATGCTCTTATTCTTCTGAGGCTGTCCGAAAATGGTCAACGGTAACGATTAAATGGATTCCCGATCAAGTCGGGAATGATAAATGGCGTGGGGAATGATGAGTGTTGAGTAGTGATGTACCCCCTCTCCCTAGCCCTCTCCCACGCTGGGGAGAGGGAACTAACCAAGGAGAACCCCCGTACATTTTGACTGCTGAACCATATCCCTTTCGACTGCAGTCGGAAGGGACCTCCGGTTTTAAACCTGCGAGGGATAACAAGCCGTGGATATTAGATTCCAGCAAAGCTGGAATCTAATATCGTTATTTGTCATTGGCGGGCTTGACCCGACATTCCAGGTAATTTCAGACAACCTCAGGTTAAGGGATTTAGCCCTGAAATACAGACGGAGTTATGCTCTACCCTTGGATTCATTATTGCGGATTCTGTTTTATCCGTTTTATACGTTTGCCGATTTCGAGGAAAATAACCAGCGCCAAAAATGACAAACCGGATGAGATGTAGGCGATGACATTGTACACACCCTCGATGCCTACCTTGTCCATGTAATTACCGGCAACAGGCTGAATTATACTTGAACCTTGCTGCCCGAAGCCGAAATAGATACCGAAGACCGTCGCCCGGATTTTCGGCGGGGTGTTCACCATCAGATACGTCTGCATCGTGGTCTCCCGCATGGACATCAGCCAGCCGAAAAGGATAAAGACAACGCCGAGCCAGAACCCGAATTGCAGTCTGGTTAACAGGAACACAACCGGCCCGAACAGCACCATCGAGAGGAAAATGGCATTCCGTCTGCCCCATTTATCCGCCAACCACCCGCCGAAAAGACTGCCCAGCAGACCGCCCATCCGGATAACCGTCACCCACATCGCACCGGCGGAATCGGACAGGTGATGTACATCCACCAGGAAAAGCGGGAGGAAAGACATTATCGGACCTGTGATCAACGCCATTGCAATCGATAGCGACATGATTCCGGCAGCGGCCTTGAATACCTGCCAGATACTGACGGGGTTTCGTTTCGTTTCCGGTGATGCGGCAGCCTCTACCAGTTGCGCTGTAGTCGGCTCCAGTTTCAACTGGAAAAAAGCCAATACCGCCGCCGCCAGCGCCGGAATACTTAAAAACAGGAAAGCAAAATGCCAATTCAAGCTGCTGGAGATGATTGCTCCCAAAAAAGGCCCGATGCCGAAACCGAGACCGCCGCCCAGCATATGCAGAGCGATAACGCGTCCGCGCTTTTTATCTTCAAAACGGTTGGTCAGCGCTGACACCGCGGACGGATGGTAGAAACCCGAAAGTATCCCCATGATAATAAATATCGGGACTAAAACGCTATAAGAAGACGCAAAGATAATTGCCGCGCCGCTCAGCCCCACGCCGGCCAGCCCCAACGAAATCGAATTACGCGGGCCGAGCCGGTCGCTCAGCCAACCGCCGAGGAACTGGGCAAACCCCGCGGAAAGCGCATAAGCCGAAACCAGAAAACCTGCCTGCAAATAGTCCAGCTTTAAATCCTGCCGGATAAACGGCATTAACGCCGCCAGGAGACCCGTGGTCAGGTCGTGGCTGAGGTGGGTATAAGTGAAGAAAAGAGCGGACTTCCCGCCCCACTCGTCGATAACGCTGGTTTTTTTCAAAATACTTCTATTCCGTCGTTCTTTTACACTGAAATATGGTTAGACGCCTGTAAATAGCCTAAGTATATCCATCTTCAGGTTAAAATAACAAGGTGAAAAATGTTTATCGCTCAGACCGGCAGTAAGCAATATTTAAGCGCAGAATGACCGCCATATCCCATTTTTCCTTTCACTCATCCAAACCTAAAAAGCAGGGAGGCTGAGAAATCTCAGCCTCCCTTTAGTTGATTTACATACGACTTGGGTAAGATAAATTATTTGCCTAATGATTTCTTCAGGTTCTGGTCGATCCAGACACCGATCGGAACGCTGTCACCGAAACCTGTGCCGGTAGTCGCGGTTCCCAGTGTATTCGCGCCGGGGTTACCCTTGATCCATGGCTGCACCATATTGAAGGTGTTCGGTTGCGCCAGCGATATGACAAAATGCTGGGTGGCAATGTACAGGTTCAGATCCTGCAATATTTTCTGCACAGCTTCTACACTCGGGGCGGCCAAGGCATCGTTATAAGCCTTCTGGCAAACAGTATCGTTCACCAGTATGTAGTTGCTCTGATACCCGGGCACTCCATATCGCATGAACTGACGGAAGATATCAAAGTTAAAACCCATCAGTCCCTGGTTGCGTGCGACCAGGCCGTCGTACTTATGCGCGGTCATCACGGTACTCTGCCAGCTGACCGGGTCGGTTGTCTTGATGGACATTGTCACGCCAACCGCAGCAAGTTCAGACTGCACTATATTATATAGATCGATGTCCGAGTCGTTCTCAAGCAAGAGAGTGGTGGTAAGCCCGCTCGGGAACCCGGCATCGGCCAGCATCTTTTTGGCTAAAGCCGGGTCGTAGGTATATTCGGCTTTAGTAGCATCCGGCCAATTCGGGTAGGCAACGCCCCAGCCGCCGAGACCCATCTGGTTTTGTGTTAAAGAAGCAGGCCAGGCTACGGCATAACCCTGATAGTAGGTCTTGGCAATGGTGGGGATGTCAATTGCGTGCTGCAGGGCGATGCGGACCTTGACGTTATTAAAAGGAGCCTGATCATTTCTGGGATCCAGTGTGTATTCATTTCCCTGCGGTTTTTGTTTTACGACGATCTCCGGATTCGTTTTCATCATCGCCAGGGCATCCTGTACCGGCATGGAACCATATGCATCGATTTTACCCACCCGCATGGCTGCATTAGCTGTCGAGAAATTGGGGATGATGAGTACCTTTAACTGGTCGATGTAAGGCAAGGTGTTATTCGGCCAGCGCAGGTCTTTCCCCCAGTAATTGGGATTTTTGACGTAAGTCGCCGAGCTGGAGTCAACAAAGTCGGTCAAGATAAACGGGCCGGTGCCTACTGCTTTGTGCCAGTCAATTATGTATGGTGTGCTGGCAGTAGTATTAGCTGCCACCACTTCAGGACACTCGATTGAATTGTCAGCCCCCTGTGCCTGCATGATTGTCGTGATGTTTACGGGGCTTGTATCCGACTTCCAATTAAAGGTAACCGTAAATTTATCAGTAGCAACAACCGAATTCAGCGGTATCCATCCGGTCACTGACGCATAGTATGGGTCCTTCGGTTGGCCCGCCAGACCTAATATCCGGTTATAATGCGCTACTACATCATTGGCAGTAAACTGGCGGCCGCTTGCCGGCGGCAGATTCTGCCAGGTAATATCCTGGCGGAGATGGCAAACTACCGTATAAGAATTCGGCATCTCCCAACCCGTTAACATGTAACCCTTGGCATACTGAGACGGCAGCCACCCGATCTGGAAGTCCCAAACCGCAGGGTCAACACTGTAGTCCGGATTAAACAACTGGGATAAATACGGCATGTATCCTGATTGCGTATTTGTGCTGGTGTAAGGATCCCAGGTGCTGATATTTTGCAGTATGCGCATGGTTAGAACGCCGCCGTATGTCGGCGTGCCCAGGCTGTCCCACCACTTCCCTGTTGTCGCAGTAGAGCTTTTGGTGGTTGGCGGGATAGTAATAGTTGCCTGGCTGGTTGTGGTTGTGGTGGTTGTGGGGTTAATTTTTGTGGTAGTTGTCGTGGTTGTCGACGTGCTTGAATTAGTGCAGGAAGCCAAAACCAACGATGTTAGAAGGAGACAGGTTAGAACGATCCAGATAGTTCCTCTTTTCATTTGAACCTCCTTAAATATTTTGGAAGACTTCTGGTAAAACCATGATAATTTCCTATTTCAAATATCCCGATCCTGACCCCCTGAAACCGGCCGGGTGACCTGTCCTTGACATACCTGAACACCCCGGGATTGTTATCAGGATTCAGCATATAAAATTACCGTCATGCTACCACGCTTCAATAAATTAGTCAATGTTGACCGTGCATCACCTTCAAACTATTCTGCTTAAGGATTCTTTTGCTCATACCTCACCACTGTTTGTTTAAGCTTCTCCAACGCGCTCCCTTTCAGAGTGTACCGCCCGACGCCGCCGCGTAACCTCGGATCGAGCAGGTCCCGCAGACCGTCTCCGAACATATTAATTCCATAAACAACGATGGAAAGCGCAAAGCCCGGCCATAATGCCAACTCCGGCGCCCGCTGAAAGTACTTCTGTCCTTCGCTGCTGATCATACTGCCCCAGGAAGGCACATTGGGCGGCACGCCAAAACCCAGAAAGCTGAGGCTGGCTTCAGCCATGATCGCGCCCCCTACCCCAAGGGTGAATGAAATAATTATCGGCGCCATGATGTTCGGTAAAATATGCCGTATCATGGAGCGTATCGGGGAGCAGCCGATAGCATCCGCAGCTGACACATAAAGATTTGATTTAATGGCGATCACTGCGCTGCGGATAAACCGGGAGCCGCCGATGCCTACCGTCACCCCTAGCACGATGATTATCTGGATTATCCCCGCTCCTACCAGCGACATGAACGTCATCAATATCGCGAATGAAGGGATTGACATCCAGACATCGATGAAACGCTGAACAACCAGGTCAACCTTGCCGCCGACAAAGGCGGAGGTCGCGCCGATGAAAACGCTTAATAATGTTGATAACGCCGTCGCGCACAATCCGATGATCATTGAGATACGGGCGCCGTAGATCACCCTGCTTAACACGTCACGGCCTAACTGGTCGGTTCCCAGTAAATATTTAGAAGATGGAGACTGCAAGGCGTCTACAAGGTGAATCTCATTCATGCCGTAAGGTGCCAGAAAATTTGCAAAGATCCCTGTCAGGAGCAGTATTACAATCACAGCTAACCCAAAAGTAGCCAGAGGTTTCTCGCGGAGCATTCTGCGCATCACATCATAGAAAAGACCATGCCGCTTTTTTTCAACCATCTTCGTTGGGGTTGCGGTTCCAGTATTTACAGTCATCAGATAAACTCCGTCCGGTACTGATTTCTATTGGTAATGGATCCTGGGGTCTAACCAACCGTAGGTAAGGTCGACAAACAGGTTAGTGAAAATGACTAATACGGCCATGATCAGGTTGATTGCGGAGACGATCGGGTAATCCCGGCCGGATAGGGAGTCCAGCATCAGACGTCCCATCCCGGGTAAATTAAATATCTGCTCGATAATTACAGAACCGCCGACCAATGACGGTATCCCCGCCCCGATCATCGTAACGATCGGAATAAAAGCATTCTTGACGGCGTGCCGGAGGACCACGATCCGTTCACTCAATCCCTTCGACCATGCCGTGCGGATATAATCCTGGCGCAATACCTCGAGCATCATTGTCCGGGTCATCCTCATTGTTCCCCCGGTTTGCCCCGTGCCTAACACCAGGGCGGGAATTATCATCATTCCCAGATTCCCGAGCGGGTTTTTAAAGAAGGAAATAAACTCCATCGGCGGCGTCCACCCCCACCATATCGAGGGGTACAGGACCACCAGAGTTCCGATCCAGAAACTGGGAACGGAGATCAGGAGAATAGCGATACTTCGTAAGATATAGTCTGTAATCGTATCTTGCCTGATGGCCGCATACACACCGATAGGAAGACTGATCAACAACCCGACGAGAATCCCCATTAATCCCAGTTCAAAGGTCAAGGGGATACGGTTCAATATCTGCGGGGTGATCGGTAACTGTGTACGCAGTGATTTACCCATATCGCCGTGAACTACTATATTGCTTACCCAACGGCCGTACTGAACATAGACCGGCACATCAAGTCCCAACGCATGCTTGATCGCGGCGCGGTCGATCGCTCCCGCGCCCCCGCTCGCCTCCATCTGCGCCTGGATCATATCGATGGTGTCTCCGGGGATAAAACGAACCAGCAGGAAGACAACAATGGTCGTCAATATGACCGTAACCGGAATCCACAACAGCCTTCTGATCGCGTATGCGCCCATGTCCCCTGCTCCCTTCAACCGGATATCACATTATTCCCAAATAACGCCTGTTTTATCGATGTTCCTGGAATCGGCGTATTGACTTATGAGAAGCTCTTTACGATACGTTCTTAAATTTTCTATATAATATGCTTAGACAATATAAAAGTCAATGAGGATATTTGCGGAGTAATTCTACGCCTGATATTTGTAAATTCTTCTCGTCCGGGTTTAATGTTTGACATACAAAATAGGTTCTATGCTAACATTGTATAGTTAATATCATCTTTGTGTGTAGGAAGATCGTTTGCAATGCGCCTGAATAACCTGCGTACCATTGACTCCCTGAAGGTCCCCTCTTTTCGAATTTACTATCTCAGTATGATCGGGCAGTGGGCCGCCCAGGCCATGCAGAATGTTGTACAGGGCCTGCTGGTTTACCGTCTGACCGGCTCCACTGCAATCCTTGGAACAATGGCGCTGGGCAGCGCTATTCCGCAGGTCATCGTGGCGCTGTTTGCAGGGGTGCTGGTGGACCGCTTTTCCAAGAAGCGCATAATGCAAATCGGCCAGGCGGCTACGGCATTGACATCCCTGACCATCGCCATTTCCCTGTATACCGGATACCTGAGTAAAGCGCACCCGGGTTCGTGGTGGCTAATGATCCTGATGTCCGTCATCCAGGGAACAAGCGGCGCCCTTTTATGGTCGGCACGCTCCTCGATTGTTCCGGAGCTGGTCAACAAAGAAACGGTGCCGAACGCCACCTCTTTATCCACCATCGGATTGAATATCTTCCAGCTGGTCTCTCCGGCAGCCGGGGGTTTTCTGATCGACCGGGTCAATTTTGAAGCTGTGTTTTTGACAATTGCCGGGCTATATTTTATCTCTATCATTATTACTAACCTCGTCCCGGTCAGAAAAATCGGCGCTGCGGTCGGCGGCAATATCATCGCCAACATGGTCGAAGGATTTAAGTACGTCAGGAACCAACCCGCATTGCTGTGGGTGCTGCTTTACACATTGTTTAGCAGCATGGTCGTTTTACCGCTGGGCGCGATGATCTCTGTTTTCTCCGACAGCATCCTGAAAGTGGGGGCCACCGGCCTGGGATTACTGCAGGGTTTTTCCGCAGTCGGCGCATTGATCACGGTATTTATCATAGCCTCGGTCACCATCAAAAAACGCAGCGTTTTAATGTTGGTCACCGGTTTAGTGCTCGGCCTGTCGCAAGCGGGCTTCGCATTCTCCACTTCTTATCCGCTGTCACTGATCATGATGGCCTTTGCCGGCGCGGGGACAATGGGTCAGATCACCCTGGCGATGATACTAGTGCAGACATACGCTGATCCGGCGCAGCGCGGACGCGTTTTAAGCGTCCTTTTATTAGGCATAGGGCTCAGCGGCTTGATGAGTTTCGGCAGTGGTTTCGTGGCTGAGGCCATCGGCATCCAGTGGACGATCGGCGGGATATCTTTAATGCTGGCCGTCGCGACCGTCCTGATCTGGTTTCTGGTGCCGAAATTGAGAAATTTAGACTGAAGCAGCCCGCGCTATACCCTGAAACACACCTCCCTTGCTTTTTGTGTATATTTGTGTTGACAACGATTATGTCCTCTATTATAATTGCGATATCATGAATATGCTATTCATGAAGTAATATGATAGGAGACATTAAATGGAAGTCTCGAAATTAGATATTCGAACCGGTGACGCAATATTGTGGAAAGGCGGGGGATTCGTTACCGGTTTCTTTTCTTTTCTACTCGGCCTGTTTTTTCCGGATTGGCGGAAGCGGAAATGGAAACCATGGCACACCGGTTTTATCATACGTATTCTTGAAGATGGTGAGATAGTCACTTTCCAGGCTGTAGGCAACGGAGTGCACGCAATGACATACCCCAATGTTGAAGCAATGGGAGATTGTAAATTTTATCACTGGCTGGATAATCCTGCCCCGGCAAAGATCGACGAATACGTTTTAAAGAATGAGGGGCGGCCCTATGATTTTCTCGGCTATTTGTGGACTGTGGCCGGGTCGATCAGCATGGTGTGGTTCAACCACCCCTACCGGCTGTGCAGCTGGATGTTTTTCTGTTGGGAGAACCTCTCAATATTCATGAGTTATATGGGCAAAGAACTGCAGCCGGCTTATGAACCGTGCTTACTTTCGAAAATTACAAATGCGCTGGAAGCCGGTCATGAGATCCCTTCGCAGAAGCTGCTGCAACAAATGGACAAAGTAATGTCGCAAAAACCAGTACAGCCCTGATCGTAAACCTGTTGGAGAAAGACTTAACACGCTGGAAATATTGCTCTTCGGATAAAAGTAGCGTTTTTATTCTTTAAGCCCGCTGCTGGATACTATGCCTACTGTTTCTCCATTTGTGGCGTATGATACGGCCGGTTTGTTCGCAACATATTTGAAAATTCTATCCAGCTTGTCCCATTCGCCGTGGTTATCTATGTCCCACGAGTGGCTCCAGATATGCCAGACACCCCCGTTTTCCAGGGCCGTGTCAAACAGCTTCTTTGCTTTCGGCTCCCAATCCAGTTCCGGTGACGATTTCACCATTTCATGGAATCTGCCGTTAGAAGCAAACGCCGTGATCCCGAATTCAAAAGGGTCGAAAATGTCACCCGGCTGAACAGGTTTCACTGTGCGCGCCCCGATGAATCCGCAGTCTTTGAGTATCCCTTTTACCGCCTCGTTATATTCGCCGAAGGGATAGCTAAACATCCGGATCTTTTTACCCACAATATCTTCCAGGTATAATTTTGAATCAACGATCTCAGTTTTGGCTTCAGCTTCCGGTATCTGCGTGAGGTGGGGATGGTTCACCGTATGCGCGCCGACTTCGTGCCCCGCGGCCAGTTCTACAATATCTGCCCGTTGCAAAGGGGTCACGTTTTTGTGCGACTTGGGGATATAAAAGGTGCCTTTGATCCCATACTTCGTCAGCATTTCCGCGAGCTTGAGGTCAAGGATACTGCCGTCATCCCAGCTGGTAGTTACGATCAATTTTGCCATGACGCGGGACTCCTTTTATGCAAATTATCAGGGAGTAGCTGATACCCATAATATCATTAAGTTATGGGCTTTAAAACAGCCCCCTGGCTTTCATGCTGGCATGCTTGTTATCCGCGACGATGATATGATCGAGGACTTCGATGCCGATGATCGTCCCGGCTTCTACCAGTCTTTTTGTCAGGCCGATATCCTGCTCCGAGGCGGAAACATCGCCGGAGGGGTGATTATGCACGAAGATACAGAGGACTCAATTGTTCAAGCTCGTTTCCGTTCACTATACCAATTAGTCACCCGAAATTGAAGCATTCAGACAATTAAATGCTTAATTCGATAAACCTCCATGCAAAAATGGTGTTAACAAGAGTTTCGCTTTTCTGGTGGATATGGGGGAGAGTCCAGCTATACCTGAAATACGACTCGACTGGATTCAGACCGCCAATAGTTCTCCAATTTAATAAATAATTTCATCTGCTGAAATTAAGTTTTATATACCACTGCACAAACAACGGGAAGAGCTTAACACCATAGGAAGCTGAATGTGCTTATTAGCGCAGAAATCCGAGATCACAAATTGGCTGGCCAGACGCTCTTACTCGTATGATTTCATGGAGACAGCTATGCACGCGGATGATTGAGCCAACCCGAAAAATAACCAACCGGACTCGGAGTTCGAATCCCTTTAACTACGCCTAGTAACCTCTTTGATTAAAATGAATTCAAAGGTATTTATAATCGTATGTGTTAAATGCTTAAATTCCATTTTTTACCTCAACTACAGCTAATCGGCGGAATAAGCGCTGCGTAGAACTTCCGATGGAGTAGTAATACCAGACTGAACCTTCAGCATTCCGTCCTTTAATAATGAAACCATTCCTTCGCTGATTGCTTTAGTGCGGATCTCACTGCTGTTGGCGCTATTGACCACCATTGTTCTGATACTATCCGTCATTTGCAGGATCTCAAAAATACCGGTACGTCCGAGGTACCCCGTATAAGAACAGGACTCACAGCCAACGCCGTAATTAAATTCCGTTCTTTTTTCCCCGGTGGCTTTTTCGTATGCCAGTTGTTCTGACAATGGTGCCTCTAACAACCTGCCGCAATCCGGGCAAACGCGTCGCACCATTCTTTGTGCTACCACGCCGATCACTGAGGTAGCAATCAGGAACGGCTCGACTTTCAGATCGATAAGGCGGGCGATAGTTGTCGCCGCATCGTTGGCGTGGAC
>PMBW01000209.1:0-2199 GCA_003153075.1 Dehalococcoidia bacterium
ATTATGATCTACAGACAAAAACCCAGACCTTGCTGACGCCGCTGGAAAGGGGTGAACAAAGCAATGATCCGGTTATCTCCGGCGCCCGCATAATGTACGTTCGCAGCTGCGGCGGAAACTATGCTTGTGCAATGGAGCTATCGAAATAGAGCAGGGTTTAGCGTGGTCTCTACCACTTCATTTCGCCGAGCTTTTTGCCGATCCGGTAATACCCGCGACCAAGCCAGATCAGCGGGTCGAGTTTGGATTCGTCCCGTTCGCCGTTGGAATCAACTTTGTCCTCATCGACGTGCTCCAGAAGCACCTCGCCAATAAACAGGTCATGGTCGCCGACGTGGTGGAATCCTACCACTTTGCACTCCAGGTTCACCGGGCATTCAGCGATGATCGGCGGTTTCACGTACCGCGACGGCTGCGGCGTTAGACCGAATCTGGCGAATTTATCGATGCCGTCCCGTCCGCTGCAGGAACCGCAACCCTTTACTTCCTTCAGCATTGCGGATGTCGGTAAATTGACGGTGAACTCCCCTTGCTTCTTGATCAACTCCCAGGAATAACGGGATTCCCGCACGGCGATACCAACCCAGACCGGATCCCTGATGCTCAGATTAAAGATTTCCCCGAGGGAGATGATATTCGGCCTGCCATTCGAATCGACCGAAACCACCAGGCCGGCGGGGGTGGGGAAAATAGGGCGTTTGGCAATTCTTTCTACTTTATTTATCATTGGCTATTCCTTAATGTTGACATTTGAAACGGAAATGCTTACCTCTGCGCCGTCACCGGCGTGCGCTGGCACAGTTCCGCGATCAGGATATTGAGCGCCAATTCTTCGGTATACTTGCTGGTTTTGATGGCGATATCGGTGTCCAGTAATTGCTGGTAGACCTGCTTGATGCGCGGCATGGAATAACGCGCGGCCTGTTCCAGTGTTTTCTTGACCACATACTCGGAGGCAACACCCAGCCGCGCCCGCATATCCGCCTCTTTAACACCCTGTCTTTTCAGGTCTCTGGCACCGACGATCAGCCGCATCTGCCGGTAGATCATCGATAGTATATAGGTAGCGGAGGCGCCCTGGTCCATCATCTGCTGCAGCAAAGATTCGGATTCGCTGGCTTTGAATTCCATGATGGCATCCACCAGCGTGAATATTTTGATTTCCTGGGTGTAGCTCACCAGCGCTTTGACATCTTTCTCTTCGATCTGCCGTCCGTAAGCGTACGATTCCAGTTTGTTCAATTCGCTGTTCATCACCCACAGGTTGCTGCCGATCAGCCGGATCAGCAGATTGAGCGCCGGTAAGGAAATCTTGGCACCGTCTTCGATGATACGGTTCGTAACCCAGATCTTAAGCTCGGGGGCTTTTAACATGGGGAAATTTTTGATCTTCGCTTTCACCGAGATCATTTTCAACAGGGGATTGGTATCTTTGAGTTCATCTTCAATCAATACAAGCTCGGTACTGGGCGGGAGTTTGAAGATGCAGGTGCCGAATACTTCATAGGCGGCAGGCTGTTGTTCCAGCTTTTTCGGGGTTTTAGCCGCGCGGCCGGTTGGAGCTTTCGTGCCGAATCTGTCCAGCAGACCCCGGACAATTACAAGCCTTTTCTCTGAGAGGAACGGCGCTGATTCACAGACTGCCCGGAACTCATCGGCGGTGACCGTTTTGCCGTCCAACGTGTTGGTGTTAGTGGACAGCATACCCTGGTCGCCGATATTCTTTCTGATCGTATCGAGCTCACGGGCAATGGAGAAATCATCCTCGCCAGATAGTATGTAGAGCAATTATCCACCCTTCAGATTGACAGCCAATTTTCCTCTCCCTTGAGGGGAGAGGCCAGGTGAGGGTGTTGGTTGTACCCCTCAATCTAAATTCTTCGTTGTCAGGGAAAGAACCAGATTATTTCAACAACAATTTGATGCCTAAGTAGGAATTATACCGTGCTTTTTCTTAGGCATTTGTTCCTGTTTGTTAATGACCATTTCCAGCGCGGCCACCAATTTCATTCTGGTTTCTGCCGGGTCGATGATATCATCGACGTGCAAATGCTCGGCGGCGCGGTAGGGGTTAGCGAATTCCTCGCGGTACTGACGGATTTTCTCTGTTAACAGTTCCGCCTGATTTTCGGCCTGCTCCAGTTCTTTGCGGAAGATGATCGGGGCGGCGCCTTCGGCGCCCATCACCGCTAATTCGGT
>PMBW01000209.1:2273-5664 GCA_003153075.1 Dehalococcoidia bacterium
GCGTCGCAGAAGCGGATAAAGCGGGAGGCTTTATCACAGGCATCAATGTCTAAACACCCTGCTTTAGACATCGGCTGGTTGGCAATAATTCCCACCGAATATCCGTCCAGCCGGGAGAAGCAGGTGATGATATTGGTGGCGAAGAGCGGGAATAATTCGAAATAATTCTTTTTACCGTCCTCGGGCTTATCGAAGATCCGCTCGATAACCTTCTTCATGTCGTAGGGTTTGCTGGGGCTGGCGGGAATAAAATCGAACAGCTCGGGATCCTTGCGGTCGGGCTCGTCAATGGTCTCGACACGCGGTGGTTTTACGCGGTTGCTGTCCGGCAGGTAACTGAGTAACTCGCGGATATTCTGGAAGCATTCTGCCTCTGTGTTTTCGGAACGGCAGGCGACTCCCGCCTTTTTCTGCGCGGCGGTTGCTCCGCCGAGGTCTTCATCAGTGACATCTTGCCCGGTGGTAGCTTTCACCACACGGGGGCCGGTGATATAGGCGTAGCTGATGCCCTTGACCATGAAGAGAAAATCCATTAATGCCGGCGCGTAGACACCGCCGCCGGCGGTCGGACCGAGAATGGCGCAGATTTGCGGGACGATGCCGGATAACTGCACGTTGCGCCGGAAGATCTGGCCGTAACCGGCCAGAGAATCAACGCCGTCCTGGATCCTGGCCCCACCGGAGTCATTCAACCCGATGATCGGACACCCGACTTTTAAGGCGCTGTCCATCAGGTTACAGATCTTTTTAGATTGCATTTCGGCCATTGTTCCGCCCATGCTCGTGAAGTCCTGAGAGTAGATATAGACTTTCCGTCCGTCGATTTCGCCGTAACCGGTGACCACCCCGTCCGCTGCTACATCTTCGTAAGCGCCGTTATTGCGGTGCTTCACGAACATCCCGGTCTCGTGGAAGGTACCTTTATCCAGCAGCGCGGCGATACGCGCCCGGGCGGATAATTTGCCCTTCTTTTCCTGGGCAGCGACACGTTCTTTCCCGCCCATTTCGGTGATCTTCTGACGTCTTTCTTTAAGTTCGGCCAGTTTCTTGTCTTTTAAGGCTTTGTCTTCACTCATCGACTGTTCACTCTCAGTTTTATATTTTACTGTTTAGGACTGTCCAGCTGTTTATCCTGTTTGTTCCAGTTCTGCATCAATTTCTTGATCGCCGCGGCTAATTCCTGACTGTTGCGCAGGCGTTCCACGAAAATAGGGCACCCTTCCAGCAGTGAGTTCTGGGCAGAGGTCGCCATGCTGGACAACAGGTTCTGCAAACCGGCATCATTCGGCATGGCGGAACTGCCTCCCGGCACTTGCGATTCGAGTTGTCTGCGCAGGTCTTCCGCGGTGAACCGCATCGGCATTACGCAGGATTTATACCAGGGGCATTCTTTGCACTGGATTACGCCGTAGGCTTCATTTAAAATATCGGTCATTGTGATACTCCCACAGATAGAGATGTGCAGATATTTTTTGGAATCCGTACCTGTACTTAAATGGTACTTAATCTCAGGTAAAATATCAAATAAGCAACAAAAAGAATCGAGTTTCAATAATCAATAATCAAGAAAATATGAATATCTAAAATCGAAATCCGGAATAAATACCAATATCAAAATAGTAAAGATTCAAAGTTTGATATTTGTAATTTAGTATTTGTTTGGTTTTTGGTGCTTGTGTTTTGGAATTTAGACTCGTTTATTTCTTTACTCTGGTCAGTTCAAAAACCAAGGGACTTTCCGCGTCCGGGCAGGGTACTGTTGTCTTATCCGGGTCTTTTTCCCAGGGAAAGGCGCCGCCGGATTGCAAAGCGGAGGCAAAGGGGAAAAGTGTAAAAAATGCCCAGGCGCACATTCCGGCAGGCACGACATCCCCGATGATAAATTCATCACCTACCTTGTGTCCGGCGGAGCAGTGCCCCTTTTGACTGATGATCGTTGCCTTTACCTGATACCACTCTGACATCTTACTTCTCCGTTCATGTATTAACAGCACTTTATTGTACCAGAAAGCGAGAAAGCGGATATACCGTACTTTATGCATCTCTCAAAGTTTAAATTAGAGGACGTAAAAGTACGGGGTGACCGGTGTGTTAGTACTTACGGCTCTGCACAAGGATAAGAATGACAAAATACCCTCTTGACAAAGTACCTGGAAATGTTATATATTTCTTACATATAGTAATAAAAATATAACATTATGGAGGGAAAAATGAAAAAATTACTATTATTACTGGTTGTTCTATCAGTCGTCGCAGTACCGTTAAGCGCTTTCGGGTGTACAGGTCTAACCGACCAGCAAGTGGTATCGAAAGTAGTTGAGGCCGCTAACAACGTAAAATCGCTGAAATTGGGCATTAATCTTTCTGAGAATATTGAAGTTGCAGCCAGCAGCCAAACTGAAAACATGACTGTCAAAGAAACCGGCACCGCATCCGTGAATAATGTTGCAAAAGAGATGCAGATGAATGCCAATATGGAAATGGATACTCCGCCCGTCGGCAAGCAGACTATAACCATGGACGAGTACCTGACCGGTGGTTTTCTATACACAAGAGCGAAATTAGCAGGTGCAGATCATTGGTCAAAAATGAAAGTCGATGAATCTCAATGGACCAGTGAGAATCAGCTTGCGCAGCAGATAGAATTTTTGAAGTCGGCAACCAGTATCACCAGACTAACTGATGAGACAATAAACGGTTTGGATTGTTACGTTTTTCAGATCACCCCGGATACAGCGGCACTAATGAAATGGGTACAATCCCAGGCGCAATCAGCTGCCGCGTTGAAGAACCTGAATGCAAATGTGTTCAAATCGATTACGCTCAAGATGTGGATGGATAAAAAGAGCCTGCTCCCGCAGAAAGAGAATATTGTTGTAACGATGGAATTGACTCCTGCCGATATTGGCGTTACCACGACTACGGCGCCCGGTTTTGACAAAATGACAATGACCATGAATGGGGATATTACCTGTTCCGATTATAATGTGCCGGTGACAATTACGCTGCCGGCAGCCGCGCAAAATGCCGTAGAAATACCGCAAAAGTAACCGGTAAAAAAACCTAATTTTTCATGAGCCTCGGAACTTGCGAGATAGTTCTGAGGCTCATAATCTACAAAGCGGTGAGGGCTAAATATACATCATGGAGAAAACGCAGTGCATACAACAATTCAGCTTTTAATACCCGCTCTATTAATAATAATTGTCTACGTCTTTATCTTAACGCGCAAAGGGGAAATGCAGAGAGCCAAAGTAACTTTTAGTAGTCAGACCGATTGGATCACTTTTATCGGTGTTACTCTCGGCGCAACTGCTATGTGGGCATCTGTAGAAGCGCTTAATATCCATATTCCCGATACGTATTGGGTTACCATCGCAATTCCTGTTTT
>PMBW01000076.1 GCA_003153075.1 Dehalococcoidia bacterium
TGGCTTAATAACTAATATTAAATCGATGATTGGTTTAGCAACCATGCCTGGAATTGAGGTACTCCCTACATGTTCAATTCTTATACACGATTGGGATACCTTGATTCCCAGATATCCTTTAATTTCCTCGAACCAAGCAGCCCAGAGGGGATTATATTTCTCTACCAGCGTAACGGTCATATTGTCCTTATGAGGTGCAATTAATTAAAGTCCCATAATTATTTTAGTTCATGAGCCAACATCGGGGCGTCTGCTTACAGGTACAACACAAAATGAAAACCGAAAGCCCGTTTGGAATTTCGTATTTTGAATTTATTTCGAATTTCGATATTAGAGTTTAGTATTTTTACGGTGTCTAGTTTCTTCTGGAGACAATAAAATCGGCCAGGTTGGTCATTACTTCGCTGGCCTTGTTCTTCGGCAGGTCTTTCAAACCGCTGCAGGCTCTCCTGCAATAATCGGAAGCGACATCAAAGCACTCCGGGATGATCGTTGAATTCCGCACCATATCGATCGCCAGCCTGATATTTTCCTGCTTGTCGCCGCCTTGAAACAGCTTCTTCACTGGATTATCAACGGGATATTTCTCCATCAGCATCAAAGTCGGTAAGGTAACCGTACCCTGTGCCAGGTCGGAGGCAACGGGTTTCCCCATTTCCTCTTCCGTGCCGGTAAAATCCAGGATATCATCGATTATCTGGAAGGCATGCCCCAGATAATACCCGTAGTCGTGGATTATCTGTATCGATTTCTCCGGTGCTTTACTCAAGACCGCGCCGGATTCGGTGGCCATCACAAACAGCGCCGCGGTTTTAGAGGAAATCCGGAAGATATATTGCTCGCGGGACTGTCCCAGTTGGAAAGCGCTGGCGGATTGCGCCAGTTCGCCGTTAGTGATGATCATCAAAGTCTGCGGCAGCAATTTGATCACCCGCAGATTTTCTGTGCTGGCGGTCAGTTCGCCCGCTTTGGCAAAAAGAAAATCCCCCAGCAGTACCGCTTTTTCCATACCCCAGATTTTATTCACGGTCGGCCTGCCCCAGCGGACAAAGGAATTGTCGATCGTATCATCGTGCACCAAAGTGGCCAGGTGCATCATTTCCACTGCCTTTGCCATCGGCATCAGCCGTTCCAGATCATAATCGTAAAAACTGGCAGACAAAAGCAGCAGGGCCGGACGCAGTCTCTTGCCGCCGCCCTTGAGCGCATGCGCCAGCAAATCATCCAGCCACGGCGCGTCCTTCACACGGGTCGCTTTCAATCTCTCTTCGACAACAAGCAGGTCTTTCTGGATTGGCGTGTAGATTTCTCTTAGCTGCAAATCCCTGCCTCCTCGTGAATTAGTGCCCGAGCTTTTGGGTCTCTTTTTCGATGATCTCATCATCGAGTTTGGTGAAGAGCGCTTGCGGCTCTACCAGTTTTTGCCCCGGTTGCGGTATGGTAATTTCCCATTTGGCATTTTCTATAGTGCCTTCAAAGCCGAGATAAGTATGCAATTTCTGCGCGCTGAACGGCAGGAAAGGAGAAAGCATGGTCTTCAAAGCGGAAATTGCGCCGATTGCCGTATACAAAGAATTGGCTGCCGCCTGACGGTCCGTTTTGATCGCTTTCCACGGCGCTTTGCCGTCAAGGTATCGGTTGGCCTCATGCGCCAGCGCCATCGCCTTGCCTAATGCCAGCTTGAACTGGCAGCGGGAAAGGCTTTCGTCGACATCTTTGAAAACCTCTTCACACTGCTCGGTCAGCAGCAGGTCGGTCTCATCCAGATTAGCGGGCGCAGGCACTTTACCTTCGAAATTGCGGTAGGTCAGCGTTAATACCCGGTGTGCCAGGTTGCCGTAGGTGGCCACCAGCTCGTCGTTATTGCGCCGCACGAATTCCCGCCAGGAAAAGTCGGTGTCGCTGTTTTCCGGCATATTGATCGAGAGAATATACCGCAGCGGGTCAGGATCATAGCTGGAAATATAATCTTTTATCCATACCGCCCAGTTGTGGCTCTTCGACCCTTTCTGGTTCTCGACGGTCAGGAACTCATTGGCGGGCACATCGTAAGGCAGGTTTAAACCGCCGTAACCCATCAGCATCGCCGGCCAGATAATTGTATGAAATGGAATATTGTCCTTACCGATGAAGTAATAGCTCTTCGCGTCGCTCTGCCAATAGTCGCGCCATTTTTCCGGGTCGCCGGTGGCCGCAGCCCACTCCTTGGACGCGGATAGATAGCCGATGACGGCATCGAACCAGACATAGATGCGCTTGTGCTCGAAGCCCTGCACCGGTATATGAATACCCCACTCGATATCACGGGTGATCGCGCGGTCATTTAATCCTTCCTGCAGATAGTGCGTGGTGAAATTGATCACATTCTGCCGCCAGTGGACTTGGTCTTTCACCCACGTCAGCAGTTGTTCATTAAATGCGCTTAATTTCAGGAAGAAATGTTCTGTTTCCTTAAACACCGGTGCCGTTCCGCATTGACGGCAGTGCGGTTCGATCAACTCATTCGCATTGAGTGGTTTGCCGCAGACGTCGCATTGGTCGCCGCGCGCGCCTTTGGCCTTGCAAAATGGGCAGGTACCCTCCACATAGCGGTCGGGGAGGAAACGCTGGCAGCTTGGACAGAATGCCTGCAGCACCGTATTTGTGTAAAGATAACCCTGCTCTAGCAGTCTTTTAAAAACGTCTTGCGTTACCTGGGCATGATTCGGGGTTTCGGTATGGGTNNACTTCGTTTCCTTTCATCCGGTTGTAACGCGCAAAAATATCCGCCGGGAGATAACAACCGGCCACGTGCCCCACGTGCAACAGGCCGTTAGCATAAGGCCAGGCAACACAAACCAGGATTTTCTCGCTCATGAAACCCCTACCCTGCAAAATTATTAGCTGGGAAGCTTTTTCTCTTCGTAGAAGAAGGTCAAAACCTTTTCCCCTTTTTCTTCACGGTATTCGGCGTACTTCTTTTTAACGCAGCATTTTACGCAGAAATTCTTTGTTTCTCCGCCTTCGCTGGTCTCCGCGCCGTCAGCCTCTTCAACGGTCATGTATCGTCCCGCGTACGGAACCATCATTCCGCAATTATCGCACTTAATGTTACCCTGAGAAATACAACCACGTCTCACCTTAATTCCTCCCCAAAAACAATTTCACTGCAACAGAGCGCCAAATAACGAAAGTAATAAACAATTATCGCATCTTTGCCGCCCTATTTAATAATATCTTAAAATGGCTTCAAAGTACATTATGTTTGCTCTTGGCAATTTCTCCCTCAATCGCAGACTGTAGACCGCGGTTTGGGTCCCTTTCAGGCGAAATACTCCGTAGATTTTCTGACTTTAAAGAAAGTTGGAGGCGTCAGTTGAAATGCACGGAGTCCGCCTCAGGCGGACGGAGCAGTTCGAAGCAAACGTCGAAGGATTAAAGCAGAGTGTAAAACTCAACCGGTTTTTACCATTTACAGGTCATCTATTTCTTTTTCAAGCCAGGCGCGGTAGAGTTCTTTGCGGGATAATCCGGTCTCCGCGCCCACGGCAGCAATCGCTTCTTTCGCCGGCATCCCGGAGGAGCGCAGCTCCTGTAATTTTGTCCTGATATCCATCGTCATCTCTTTCACAGCTTGTTGTTTGTCACCTTCGATGACCAGCGTAAATTCGCCCTTGGGTGCGGTAAAATACGCCAGCGCCTGACTGACCGTCCCCCGGAATATCTCTTCGTGCATTTTGGTTAATTCACGGCAGACCGCCATCCGCCGGTCGCCTAGCACGGCCAGCATATCCTGTAACGAGTCCTGTATGCGGTGCGGCGCTTCCAGCACCAGCAGCGTGCCCTTTTCCTCTTTTACGCTCTCCAATACATGCCGTCGGGCGGTGGATTTATTCGGTAAGAAACCTAAAAAAGTAAACCGGTCTGTCGCCAACCCGGACACCGCCAACGCGGTCGTTACCGTCGATGCGCCGGGAATCGGCACCACAGGTATGCCGTGCTCCACCGCCGCCACGATCAGTTCGTATCCCGGGTCGGAAATACCCGGCATTCCCGCCTCGGAAACCAGCGCCATATCCCCCTGCTCCAGATGATCCAGCATCCGGCTCAGTTTTGCCAGTTTATTATGCTCGTAGTAGCTGGTCATCGGCGTGGTGATCTGGTAATGCGTTAATAACCGGCTGGTTTTTCTGGTGTCTTCGGCCGCGATCAAGCTGACTTCTTTCAAAATACGCAGGGCGCGTAATGAAATATCTTCCAGGTTGCCGATGGGCGTCGCCACAACATAAAGCGTATGCATTATCTTCTCAATCAGAAACACAGACATTATAACCCACACGGCTCAACCAGTCTAGCATCCGGCTTTACACTGCATACACTAAACATTCGTTTCCCCCTGTTTACGAACAGGGGGCAGGTGAGTCCTTAACGCCGCGTTCATTACTCGTCACTCGAAACTGGTAACTAAAAACTATCCTTCCCCCGCTTGCAACCCCCGCCGTTTGATGATATATTATTGAGAATATCATTAAAACCGTCGAATTCTGCTATAATGCTAATAATCGGAAACACAATTAAATACATTGCTCATGGAATCATTGCAACAAAATCTTAACCGTTTTAATCAAGATTTTACTTAATAATTCCTCTTCGGCAAATACGGAGAACCTGTAATCAGATATTAATAACCTCATACCCGCACACATTATACACTCCTGAAACAATTGGACTATCAGTGACAAGCTATATCTATACACCTTACCCGTCACCTATTGAAAGTATTATTATTTGATGATATATTAATGAGAATAATATTTAGCAGCCAATAAATTTAATACTGAAAAGGAAGTAAAAATATATGACAACACCAAAATTTAAACAGCTGAAACCAGCCTATGGTTTCGATGAAGTGGCTATCGTCCCGGGGGACGTTACCGTTAATCCTGAGCAGACCGATGTTTCGCTCAAGATCGGTAATATCACCCTGGGTATTCCGATCATCGCGTCCGCCATGGACGGCGTCACCGATGTTAATTTCGCGATTCTGATGAGCAAGCTGGGCGGTCTGGCCGTTCTCCATCTGGAGGGCGTGCAAACCCGCTACGATAATCCGGCAGACGTGCTCAATGAGATCGCCAATGCCCCGAACGACAAAGTAACCGCTCTGATGCAGAAAATCTACTCTGCGCCGATCAAAGACAATCTTATCGGAGAAAGGATCAGGGCAATTAAAAAAGCGGGCGCGGTTTGCGCTGCCACCGTGATGCCCACCAATACCAAGCGATTTGCGCCGCTGATCGTAGAAGCCGGCGCTGACCTGCTTTTCGTGCAGTCCACCGTCACCACCACCCGGCATGTATCCAAGAGCTATGAAGGCCTCGTTTTCTCCAAACTCGTAAAATCAGTGCCGATCCCGGTGGTTGTCGGGAACTGCGTCAGCTACTCAGCCTGTCTGGACCTCATGAAAGAAGGGATCTCCGGAGTATTGGTCGGAGTCGGCCCCGGCGCTGCCTGTACCTCCAGAGAGGTTTTAGGCGTCGGCGTTCCGCAAATCACTTCCACGATCGATTGCGCCGCGGCCAGAGATGTCTACTTCAAAGATACCGGGCGTTATGTCCCGATCATTACCGACGGCGGTTTCAGAAAGGGTGGCGATGTCTGCAAAGCCATTGCTGCCGGCGCTGACGGCGTCATGCTCGGTTCGACCTTTGCCCAGGCTAAAGAATCTCCCGGCCATGGTTATCATTGGGGGATGTCTACTCCTAATCCGGTCCTGCCGAGAGGCACCCGCATCAAGGTCGGCACCTCTGTCTCGCTGGAGCAGATACTGTTTGGTCCCACTTCTGTCACCAACGGCACCCAGAACTTCGTCGGCGCGATCAGAACCGCGATGGGTTTCTGCGGAGCTTCAACGATCGCCGAAATGCATAAGGCCGAAATGGTCATCGCTCCCTCGATCACCACCGAAGGGAAATCCTGGCAATTAGCAGGTTCCGCCTGCCGCTAATACCACCCGTCAATCCGGAAAACCAAAAATATAAAAAGCCTCTCACCGCAACGGTGAGAGGCTTTTTCGTTTCTTTTTCCCTTCATTCAACCTGTTAGTTATCTTTGAGTCTTAAACGAAATACCCGTAGATTTTCTGACTTAGAAGAAAATCGGAGGTCCTTTTTAACCGCAGCTAAAAAGGATCGACCGAAGTCAAAATGTACGCCCCTTGGGGAGAGAGTTAGAGTGAGGGGTATTTCGTATTTCGTATTTTGATTTTATTTTGTATTTAGATATTGGGATTTAGGATTTCATCTACCCCGGGTCGTCTCCGTCATCCCCGTCTTCTTCCGGCTCTTCCGGTTTCGCCTCAAGCCGCGGAAGAAATGCCAGGCTCTTTTCGCGTTTCCGTTTTGTTGGAAAAGCCAATTTATCAACTAAAGTACGCAAATCACTAACAACGCTTTCCGCGTTTTCTGCGTCTGTTTTCAAAAGCACACCGCTGATACCCGCGTCCCAGACCATTTGCAACTCTGTTTCGCTTATACCGGGTGTAACCTCGATCATCAGCGGTTTACTCAACATGCTGGAAAACCGTTGAATTAACATCATTCGTTTCCAGGTTAAGGAAGACCCGTTCTCTTTCTCTTCGGCTAAAAGTACTGCGTCCACGGACAATTCATTCACGGTGCGCAGCAGCACATCGGTTATGGCTGGTTCAATCTGCAGGATTTTGCCGATTTTCATTTCCGGCGGTAATACCATTCCGGTGGCTGGAATAATGATAAAATCAGCGCCGTTGTTCATGGCTTTTTCGGCCTCGGCGGCATCACCTTTTGTAAGCCATGCTCCGAATAAATTGCTACCCTCCCCTGATGCCGTTGCCGGTAAAACCACCGCATCGGCCCCGGCAATCTCTTTTACCTGCGATTTTACTTTGGCGCCCGTAATATTTACTACCAATTGAATCCGTGGTCGCCTTGATTCCGCTTTTACCGCATGGAAACCCATTGATTGCGCTGATGGCTGNNAACATTGTAGGTTAAAGGCAGCTCTAATTTCAAGAAGCAGAATATTTAGAAAATTTCAAGAACCTGGATTATTTTTAAATCGTACTAACATACAAATATTTCGTATCTAAATATTAAATTTTATGGTATGTTTCCATCCTGAAATCGTTTACCGGCATGAGATTGACATTTTAAGTCAGCTTCGGTATAGTTTGTTTGGTTATAGTATTCGACATTAAGACGAACAACATAGGGTACTTTCATAATGGATATTCAGGTTGCCATCATTGCCGGGGGATTAGCCACCCGATTGGGTGAATTAACAAAAAGCCGTCCCAAATCACTGGTAACAATAAACAACAAACCATTCCTTGCTTATCAACTGGAAACACTGAAAGCTCAAGGAATTACTGATGTTGTGCTCTGTATAGGCCATCTCGGCGAACAAATCAAGGAAACTTTCGGCGATGGGAACAAATATGGCATGCATATTAATTACAGCATCGAAAATACACCGCTTGGCACCGCCGGCGCTTTAAAAAATGCGGCCCCTTTGCTGGCTGATAATTTCTTTGTTCTGTACGGCGATTCTTTTCTTTTGTTGGATTACCGGAAAATTTGGCCATTTTTCCTGGCGCAGAATAAACTGGGGCTGGTTACTGCATATCGGAATTATAACAGTTATGACGAAAGTAATATGGTAATAGAAGGCAATAGAGTATTAAAGTATAGTAAGCTCGAAAAATCCGGTGATATGGTCTACATCGATTACGGAGCCAGCGTCTATCAAAAGGCAGTCCTTCAATTAATTCCTGAAAATCAAGCTTATTCTCTTGAAGACCTTTTTGTCCGTTTGATTAGAATGGAGCAACTCCTCGCCTTTGAGGTAAAAGACCGGTTTTATGAGATAGGTTCTAAAAAGGGTTTACAGGATTTCGCGGAATATATCAAGGGAATGGCTAAACAATGATTCTTTCCAGAGCGCCCACCAGGATCACTTTAGGAGGCGGAGGCACCGACCTTGAATCCTATTATTCCAAATACGGAGGGTTTTTAATTGCCGGAGCGATCAACAAATACTGTACGATCCTTGCCACTCCCAGGTTCTATCATGATATCCGGCTCACCTATTCAAAAGCTGAAATACAGAAAAATGTATGCGATATCGAACACCGTATCTTTCGGGCGGCCTTGCAATTTACAAATATTCACGATAGTATCGAACTTCACTCCACGTCCGACGTCCCGGCCGGCTGTGGACTGGGGACATCATCCAGTTTTACCGT
>PMBW01000323.1:0-3984 GCA_003153075.1 Dehalococcoidia bacterium
GTGGTCTCTCCGACATTCAGGATGGCGTGTTTTACGTTGGATGGACAATAGATCAATGAATCTTTTCCAACGGTCATGACGGTATCCCCGACAGTGCCCTGGATTTTACCGGAAAGCACATAATACGCATGGTCGAAAACGGGGAATTCCTTGTTCGTTACATGAGTATGCTCTACGATCCCGCCACCGGCAGGGAACATGTCCAGTCCCAGCATCAGGTTGGTGGCCAGTTCTTTCCCGACCATCCCGTGCAGCTCCGCTTCCGACGGCACGGTCAGGAAGCTGTAACCATGCATATTGTGGTGACCTTCCGCTTCGGCAGCGTGCTCGATACGCCAGGCTTGCTCGATTTCCTGGATTGGTAAGATGAAACCGCCCTTTTTCGCCGGCGGTTGTTTTTTCTCATCACCCCAGCCGCCCATGATCTTCCCCTCGTCCGAGCCTGTCACTCTCAATACCCGGGCTGTCCTTTTCCCGATGTTGAGGATAGAGTGTTTGACATTGGACGGGCAATAAACCAGTGAATCAGCGCCTACTATCTTTTCTTCGTCCCCGACGGTGGCCTTGATCCGCCCGGAAATCACATAATAGGCATGATCGAAAATCGGCATATCGGGACCCCACACATGATAGTGTGCTTGTATTCCGCCGCCCGGTTTGAGTCTGTCCAGGCCGATCATCAAGTTCCTCGCCGGTTCTTTTCCGACTAATCCGTGGCTGGCGACCTCGGTATCGGGGCGCAGGAAGCCGAAACCGGACATGTTGGTATGCCCTTTATCTTTGATTCCGTGATCGATGCGCCATTTTTTCTCGATCTCTCCGATCGAGATGATAAATCCTGTTCTTTTTACCATGATAGTTCCTCCTTTAATTTTGTCACTGTTAAGAAAATATTCATTTTTAATACAAGATTTGCATTTTCACTTCAATGTCTGCAGGCACCGGTTCAGATACCCCCTCGCTTCCGCAGCTATGCCCATTTGCAAGGATAATGGACTCGTGAAAGCCCCGATGATCTGCGTATCCAGTGCGCCGTTATAACCCACGTCTTTAAGGCGGCTGAGGATCTGCGGCCAATCCAGCACGCCTCGGCCGGCGATCTGTATCTCCAGCGGGGTCCGGCCCTGATTTCTATCCGACGTGGTATCCCTGATGTGGGCGTGAAATATTTTATTGCCAAGTTTGCTAACCGCTTCTGCCGGGTCGTCGCCGTCCCGGAAAAAATTACTGGCGTCCAGATTTACTCCCAGCGCCGGTGAATTTACTGCCTTTAACAGCTGGATCATCGTCTCCGTGTTGTGGAAAGAATGCCCGACGTGCGGTTTAACCGCGATTTTTATACCCCGTCTTTCGGCCAGTTGACATAACTCGCTGATGTAGTTTATTACTTGTGCCGTTGCTTCCGTATTACCCGCTTTTCCTTCCGAACGGATTGCCACCACCGGAATATCCAGTTTTTGCGCCACGTCGAACACTTTTGTCATCAGTTTAATTTTCTCGCCGTCAGGTTGGCTGCCGAAAAACGCCTCGATGGCGAATAATTTCAGCCCGTGTTTTCTAGCGGTGGCCTTGACCTCATCGATATAAGATTTTCGGGTATCAAGTTCTACATGTTGAGCCATATTCGCCATACAGGCTAGTTCAGCCCCTTGATAACCGGCCCAGGCGATGTGCTGCAGTGCGCCGTAAAGGTCCAGTTGATTAAATAGAACGGTTCCGCATCCTGACTTCATTACGCACTCACTTTGTGATTCTATTGTTGCAGCATTACCAAAAACCGTTGCTGGCAATGCACACTATAATAGTCGATAGACAAGGTTTCCATTTTTAATCCTTGTCCATCGACTATTTAACTCAAGTGTTCCGGGCTTACCCCGGATTAAAAACCTGTTTATTAAAGAAGTATGTGCCTCTTAATGTCCTAATGATTTTTTAAGACCCGCGTCGATCCAGTATCGTGCCATCGAGATCTTAGGCCAATAGATCAACTCTTCGCCCTGGAAGCCCTTCAACCACTGCTGGTATAAAACGTAATTCACTGTAGGCAGTGCGTTCAGGTGGAAGAAGTGGGAAATGGCGTACATGTCAGCGTCTTTCATCAAGCTCTTTTGCTGAACCGGATCGGAACTGGCCATGAATTTGGTAAATATTGCGTCGTAGGCCGGGTCGCTGACATTGTCGGCGTTCGCGCCTTGTCCGGTGTTGAAACGCGCGATCAGTCTCGTCGGCGGGAACAGGATGCTCACGGAACCGTTATACTCGATCTGATCCTGTTTTTTCAAGTTGGTAAAGCTCAAAAATCCCGGGTAGTCCATCGTAGTGATGGTCATATCGATGCCTATTGCAGAAAGGTAAGATTTATATGCCTGCAGCAGTTCATTGTCATAGGTAACGGATGTTACGATATTGGTCTTGAAGCCGTTCGGGAAACCGGCATCGGCCAATAGCTTTTTAGCTGCCGTCGGGTTGTATGCGTATTTATCCTTCAGGTCTTGCGGCCATTGCGCATAAGGCGTGTACCACCCGTTCCAGCTTGTCGCGATTTCACCCACCGGTACTCCGTCAACCGTGCCGCCAAAATAGGTTTTGGCGATCGTGGGCAGGTCTATTGCCTCCTGGATCGCCTGTCTGACCCGGATGTCGGTAAAAGGCGCATTATCATCCCGGTAGTCCAGGGTATAACCGACTGCCGGACGTGTTACCTGCAAAAGTTCCGGATTGGTTTTCGCTACATTGGCTGCTTGCGACCAGGTAAGGTTCTCGCAAATATCGATCTTGCCCGTGCGGACCGCGGCCAGCGCGGTACTGAAGTCGGGGATGATCAAATAAGTTATTTTACTGATATAAGGTAACTGGTTCTTGGGATAACGTTCATCGTAGGCCCAATAGTTGGAATTGCGGGTAAATGTTCCGGAGGAACCGGAAACAAAGTCGCTGACAAAATACGGGCCGGTACCGACGGCATTGCGCCAGTTGTTCATGTCGCCGTACTTATCGACAACTTCCTTGGGTATGACGCCGTTGACATCCAGCGGAGCGATCAGGGTATCGGGATACCAGGGCGACGGCGATTTAAATCCGAAAACAACGGTATATTTGTCCTTGGCGGTAACCGAACTCACATTACCCATATCCGGGGCGCTCCAAGCGCCTTTCTTGAAACCGGCGAGCGCGTTCATTCGATTAAAACTGTATGCGACATCGTCAGCAGTCAGTTCACGGCCGTTCACCAACCGGCTGGCCTCGCTCGCTGTATCAAGTCCCCACCGGACTCCCTGTTTCATATGGCAGGTTACCGCTGTCATGTCAGACGACAATTCCCAGCTTTGCATAATGTCGCCTTTTGAATAATCGTCGGGCGCCCATCTGCCTTTATAGTCCCAAATGGTGCGATTCAACGCCCAGTCCATATTAAACAATACAGACTGGTAGAGATCCCAGGGCGCATTGGAGTAACAGACGTAATAGTCCCACCCTTGCGGGTCGGAAGTGGCGCGGAAGGTTAATGTCCCGCCGTATTGCGGTGTGCCGAGGCTATCCCACCAGTTACCGGTGGCGGTGGGGGTTGAGGTGGTGGTCACCTTTGTGGTGGTGGGCGTTGTTGAAGACACGGTTGGAGTTGTTTTAATCGTGCTTTGCGTTGTCGTCTGGAGGGTGGTTGAGGTCGTAGTTGAATTGCCGCAAGATGATAAGACAAGTGCTGTCAACATGAGAAAGGTTAGTGCTATCCAGATAACTCTTCTTTTCAAATTTCCCTCCTTTTTTTAGAAACAATCTGGAAAATTGACTGTGCCGTTTTTTCCGGAATACCTTATGGTATCCAAAATACCTAAAGTAATAAATAAATTTACCCGGCTGTATTTATATATAACCCTTAAATATCGCTGTTATCCGCTAGCAACTCCATTCGTTTATCCAAGCCGTATATCAGATAGTATTCGATAGTGAAATCTTCTGAATTAAGCAGCAGTATAGCATCAGGCA
>PMBW01000323.1:4001-14351 GCA_003153075.1 Dehalococcoidia bacterium
TCTTGTTGAATAATCTGACTGCAATGTATTTAGCTACGGCACACGGGCATATGGCCGCGGGTAAACTACCGGGCCGTGTTGCCTTGAAGGCAGAATTACCGTCGCCCCGCCGGTAACAGAGACAGCGCCGGTCTGCATAACATTCTGGATATCGATATCTACACAGCATTTGCCGTCATCGATATACTTCTTGACGACCTTGCCTTTGACCCAGGTGGTATCGCCAACCATTACGAACCGGCGAATCTGCGCGCTGAACTTCCACAGGAAGCCGTCGTCGCCCATCCAGTTCGTAAGCAAGATATACCGCCAGGCTTCGAGCTGCTGCCCGACGGCAAAAGTCCGTTTAACAACCGCAACGCCGTACGCCATGCGGGTTTCCGCCCAGGGGACTTTCTTCCAGATGATGCGGTTCAAACGGTCGGACAAATTATGCGCGTGGCCACCGGCATGCCAGGCTGCTTTTTCAATCTCGTTGTAAGGGCCGCGCACCACAGGTGTCAGCTCATCGCCAACCTTGACGTCTTCCCAGTAACGGGGTGTGGCGCCGCTGATTTCTTCCGCATCCTGCGCTGCGTAAATATCTTCGATCTCTTTCCTGGTGTACGTGGGGATTTTCTCGATTTCTGTATTAGCCTGAGAATTCAAGCGAGTGACTTCGTTAACATCCACCCACTGGTCGTAGCAGCTGTATCCGGCCACCAGATCACCGCCCTGCCGGTAGTAATCGCATTTTTCGTATGAGAGCACTTTACGGCCGGCCCACTTGCTGGGCATCTCGATGTTATCGGACGGGCACATAACCCGGTAGGTGAACTTATCCCCGACGCAGACCGGTTTAAACCACTCGCGGTCGCACCCGGAATAGTACCCGGCAATTTCCGGTATCATCGGGCCGTGGTCGAGCGGTGATTGAGCATAAGTAATTGTATACAGATAATTCGGGGGAGCGATCAGGCATTTATACTTTGTGTTTTTCGCATAATCAGGATCGCGGAAAAGAGGATTCAGGTCACCTTCGCCGTTAACGAAAATCCGGATGCCGTCTTCGGTGGCTTCCCTGTTCAGGGAATTATCGCTGAGGATATTGCCGACCCAGCCCGGCCCGCGGGATCTGAAGTCTTCACTGGTCAGGATACGGCCTTTCAATTTACCCCAGTCTTCTTTCATCTGGTCGAGGGGAGCTAGTTTCTTTTTAGCAGGCATTGTTTTATCTCCTTATATATTATTTTCGAAAGTATTTATTAATGAAGCAATCGTAAAAATCCCGGATGTTCCGAACGAGTCGGCGTCCGCTTTTCACGATTATAGCACCATTTTCCGGCGTTAGCTGCTGCTGCTTCCCATGTTAAAATGGGACAAAATATTTTGAGTAAAGCCGGCAAAAGGAGGCAGTAAATGGAAAGTGGTATTGACAAGTTTTTTAACTAGTGATATACTGCCTGATAATTTGTAGATTTCGATATCGATTTCTATCATATATGTATTTGCGAATACCAATTAGATAACGTATTGAACTAGAAAATCGAGGCCGGTTGCAAGAGCTGCAAAATGGTATCTGATTAAGTAAAGATGGATTCTCAGCTAATTGTCGTTATTGTCCGCGTCCGTCGCTGGATTCATGGGGGTAATCAGGACTAAATGGCCCTGCCAGCCTTACATATAGGGAGTTTGTAATATCAGGCTATTCCAAAAACAAGAATAAAGTCAATTTCAAGCACGTCTCACGGTATGAAAGGAGGTCTAAATGAAAAGAACAGCTCTATGGATGATTCTCACCTACCTCGTAGTAACAATTCTGGCGATTGTATCCTGTACCTCATCAACCACAACCCCTACCTCAACGCTGACCCAAACTAAAACCTCGACTACCACAATTACCTCAACCGCCTCCAAAACAACAACTGCAACAACAACCCAGGTAACCACATCAACGGCCCAGGCCACCGGAAACTGGTGGGACAAACTCGGCAAACCCCAGTACGGCGGTGAAATGGTCTTCCGGCTCAATAAAGACATCGTAAACTGGGATCCGTATAACCTGCAAACACTGACGGCAATTGAGTCCGCCTGGATGGAAAAACTGAATACTGACGATTGGACAAAGGATCCGGCAGTATGGGACTACGGAATACTCTACCGCGGCGATGAAAATACCAAGGGTCTCCTGGGAAAAAGCTGGGAGTTTTCTGAGCCGGGGACCTTTGTCGTCCATTTACGCCAGGGAATCCACTGGCAAAATATTTCTCCGGTAAACGGGCGGGAATTTATTGCCGACGATGTGGCGGCTCACTATAACCGGCTTTACGGCCTCGGCGGGGGTTACACAAAACCAAGTCCCTACCAGGCTGCGACCGTTGCCTGGCAGTCGCTGAAATCGGTAACCGCTACAGATAAATACACAGTGGCCTTTAAATGGAATTCGACTAATCCTGAATTCATTCTGGATACCATGTGGGGGCTCAGCACGGCGAATGATATAGAAGCGCCGGATGCGGTGAAACTGTGGGGAGATGTCAATGACTGGCACCATGCCATCGGTACCGGACCGTTTATTTTAAAGGATTTTGTTTCCAGCAGTTCGGCAACCATGACTAAAAACCCCGATTACTGGGGATACGACGAACGTTACCCGCAGAACAAACTTCCATATATCAACACACTCAAATATCTGATAATACCGGACGACGCGACCGCATTTGCGGCAATGCGCACCGGCAAGATCGATTTTATCGATTATATTTCGTTTGATCAGGCCCAATCGGTAAAGAAAACAAATCCGGAAATAGTACAGTTAACTTTGCTGCCGTCCCAGGCTACAACCCTTGACCCAAGGAATGACATGGCGCCTTATAAAGATCTGCGGGTCCGCAAGGCGCTGCAGATGGCAATAGACCTGCCGACGATCGCAAAAACATATTACAGCGGCTATTCTTCGCCCTATCCCTCTGCTTTAACCTCTAATTTTATGAAAGGTTGGGGCTTACCTTATGAGCAGTGGCCGCAAGACTTAAAAGATGAATATGCTTACAATCCGACCGCAGCGAAGAAACTGCTGGCTGATGCCGGTTATCCCAACGGATTTAAAACGGACATCGTGTCTGTGGATAGCGGGGATATCGCATTGCTTGAAGTCGTCAAATCGTACTTTGCCCAGGTTGGGGTCGACATGGAGATACGAAAGTTGGACAACGCCTCATGGGTGGCTTTCGTGCAGACCGGTCACAAGAATGATGCGCTGGCAACCCGGGGAGCCTCCGGCCAATTGGGCAACAGCTATGAGCCACTCAGACAGCTGAACAAGTTACAGACGAACTATTCAGTGAACTGGAATATGGTCAGCGACCCTGTTTTTGATGCTTTCTATGTTAAGGGAATGGCAGCCAACAGTGTCGATGAGACCAAGAAAGTAATGAAAGACGCCAACGAATATGTGGCTCGACAGCATTTTTCAATTTCGCTGCTGCAGCCTTACGTCTTCGCCCTGTATCAGCCGTGGTTCATCGGCTATTTCGGGCAAACTGTCGGTATTTCCGGTTCATCCGGAGCGCCCCAGATGATCGGTTTCTATTCAGCACGATACTGGATAGATCAAAAGATGAAGGCATCGATAGTGCATTAAGCGTTAAAAAGTCAGCGCCCGCCACAACACCTGAAGTTAAATGAACGGGAGGTGAAGTAAATGTTACTTCACCTCCCGTTTTTCCAATACAGCCACACTCCGGCTAACTTTTTTCAATTTTATTTTCTCCCCGGAAATTTTCCGATAAATGGCATAGATTTGTAACTTATTTCCTGTTAAATATATAACATTGTTATTATTTATGAATGATAATAGCGAAGGGAATAATGTATTCGTAAATTGTCTTTAAATGGATACGAAGAGGAAGTATAGCCTATGTCTTTAAAAAGGACGGCAATTCACACCACTCTACTTATTTGGGCACTAGTTACAGCATTGATCGCTGCGGGCTGCAGCCCGCAAAAAGCTACTACTACAACAACCACAACGGCAACCGGAGTTAATAAAATAAACCATTTTGTTTTTATCATGGAGGAGAATAAGAGCTTCGATCACTATTTCGGCACCTATCCCGGCGCTTACGGCATCCCCGACGGTGTGGCGCTAAAAGACCCCAATGACGGCACGATGGTTACGCCGTATCATTCAACTGACGATGTGGATTTTGATGCTCCCCACGACCATTCCAATGCCGTCGCAGATATCGACGGAGGTAAAATGGACGGCTTTTTAAACGAGGCCTGGAAAAGGTATGCTTTAAGTGTCACTCCCAGTATGGCGCCGGGGTATAACCCGAAGGAAGTAATGAGCTACCATGATTATCATGAGATCCCGAATTACTGGGATTATGCCGAACTCTATACCTTACAGGATCAGATGTTCTCCTCAGTCGCTGCCTACAGTCTATCCGTGCACCTTTATATGCTGGCAGCGCAGAGCGGCGGTTACCTGGGCGAGCTGCAGCCCTATCCCACGCGCTTCGATTTCCCCGAGATCACTGAGCTCTTGCAAAAAGATCAGGTAACGTGGAACTACTATGTTACTTCCGGAAATAACGTCGATAGTAACGGGCAGGCCATCGAACCGGAAAACCTGCAGCAAGATAATCCCAATCACTATACGCTGTGGAACCCGCTGCCCGCTTTTCCGAAAGTGGAGAATGACCCCGCCCAACGGGTCAGACTGGTTGACACTGCCCAATTTTATAAAGATGCGCAATCAGGAAATCTGCCGAGTATCAGTTGGATTTGTCCCTACCTCGGCAGCGAATTAAGCGACCACCCCGCTTTCAAAGGCGGCATGCAGAAACCGATGGCCTATGTGACCGGTTTGATTAACGCCGTGATGAATGGCCCGGATTGGGACAGCACCGCAATATTTGTTTCCTGGGATGATTGGGGCGGTTACTATGACAGTGTAGCTCCGCCCTTCGTTGACGAGTACGGTTTCGGCCTGCGGGTGCCCAGCCTGGTCATCAGCCCTTATGCGAAAGAAAGTTTCATCGACCATAACACCTATTCATTTGACTCATGGTTGAAACTAATCGAGGAACGCTTTGGTGTGGAACCAATGACCGCCCGGGACAAGAACGCAGACGATATGAGTAATTCCTTTGATTTCACGCAGAAACCGCGGGCGCCGGTGATCCTGTCTGCGACTACTCAAGGGTCTCCTTATCCGCAACCATTACAGACAATATCGCATTAACTGCTAATTAAGGGAGAATAAATGAACATTGTTTTTAAAAACAAAACTATTTACTCAATAGCGGCTGTTTTTATTGTGTTTGTATTGGTATCGTTGGGAGCATGCACGCCACAATCCACGTCCAAATCCACGACTTCATTAACGCAAATTATAACCAGTCCGTCAGGACTGGATAAAATAGATCATTTTGTATTCATCATGCAGGAGAACCGGAGTTTTGACAGCTATTTTGGCACCTATCCCGGTGCGGACGGAATACCGCAAAACATCACGCTGGTTGACCCCTGGGACCAGAGCATTGTCAAACCTTATCATGATATTAATAATGACAACTTCGACGGGCCGCACGGTTGGGAAAATGCTCAGGCTGATATCAATAACGGGAAAATGGACGGATTCTTAAAAGAAGCCTACAAGCGTTACAGCGCCGGAGCTGTCATCAACCGGACGCCCGGCAGCGACCCGCGTGAGGTCATGGGCTGGCACGATTACCATGAGATTCCGAATTATTGGAATTACGCGGGTCTTTATGTGCTACAGGATCAAATGTTTGAGTCCATTGCTTCCTACAGCCTGCCGGCACACCTATACAAGCTCGCCGCGCAAAGCGGCGGCTATACCGGATTTAACCAGCCTTATCCAACATCGTTTAATTTCCCTGAAATCACCGAACTGCTTACGAGCGGCTCTATTACCTGGAAATACTATGTAACCTCGGGTAATACACCGGATAACAAAGGTCAGGCAATCGGTAGCGAGGCGGAACAGAAAGACGATCCAACGCAATACACGTACTGGAACCCTCTCCCCGCCTTTCCTAAAATGTGGGATGATCCGAACCAGCGCAGTCGTGTTGTAGATACCGCCCAGTTTTATCAAGACGCCGCAGCAGGGAACCTGCCGCAGGTCAGCTGGATCCAACCGTTTTTCGGCAGTAGATTAAGCGAACACCCCGGTTTTGGCGGCGGTGTAAAAGACGGGATGTCTTACGTGACCGGGTTGGTCAATGCGATCATGCAGAGCCCCAACTGGAATTCTACCGCGATCTTTATCGCCTGGGATGATTGGGGCGGATTTTATGATCATGTTAAACCGCCGAAAGTTGATGAATTCGGTTACGGTATAAGGGTTCCGGGACTGGTGATCAGCCCTTATGCCCGGCAGGGATACATCGATCACAAGACCTATTCTTTTGAATCGTGGCTAAAGATTGTGGAAAAAAGATTCAAAGTTGCTTCTATGACAGCTCGGGACCGGGACGCTCTAGACATGACAGATGCTTTTGATTTTACACAACAACCGCGCGCTCCGGTAGTTCTATCAACGACGCTTGAGGGTTCTCCATACCCTCCAACGCCGCAGATTATTCAACATTAATTGAACGGTTTGGAGCTAAAATGAGGAAATATTTGTTTTTAGTGCTCTTAATGTTGATGGCAGCTGCATTGTTAGTCAGCGCGACGACGCCTCAACAATCAGCTCCTAAAACTGATAATGTGGTGACTATGCCGCTCTTCCTCAATGATGCAGAGTTGTCGTTAGCCAGTTTACCGGCCGCCGGTTATATCGATTTAACGCCACTAAATGTGCCGGAGCTTGTAAGTCTCGGCCTCGGGGGCCCATCGCCTGAACGCGATCCTCCCGGTTACCCTTACAACCAAAATGGTATGTATTGGAGCAAGCCTTTTTCGCTGGTTGAAGGCGACATAGTTCAGGTTACGGTTTACAGCGAATCACCTGTATCATGGTTTGGCATAGACTGGTCCAGTCTGGACGTGCGCGGAATATTGGCCACTACGGAAACCGATGAGGACGGGAAATCATTTAACCCTCAATATCCTACCAGTTCATCTTTAGAAAAAGCCGCTGGCGGATATAAACTGACAACCAGTTACAAAATTCTCGATGACACTGATTGCGTCCTGGTCTTAAAAAATACTAACCCGGGGAATCCCCAGCGAATTTCGTTGAATGTAGCTTTAAAGCCTGCAATTTCGTTTAAGCGAATGCTGCGTAATATCCCCGTTCTTAAGAATCTGGTTAAATCCGACAGCTATCAGGAAGACGACTGATCATGACACTTTGCCAGTCAGCAATTTTTGCAGTGACGCAGCAAACTGCTCCCGCTGCCAGCGGCGGATACCGGGGGAATTAAGTTCCATATCAAACGATGCGGGCTCACGGGCAAGCCGCTGAATACTGACTGTAGGCCAAAGCAGCGAAGGGTCAAGATTCAGTTCTTTAGCAAGCTCCGCGCGCCACACTTTAAGGCGGCTCAGGCGTTTTATCTGTTCAGGGCTGCTGGGCTCATACATCGGCGGCGGTGGTGCCTGTACCGGCGGCGCGGATAACCCATCATGCAGCGCCTGCTGGATACCCCGCCGGTAACGCTGCAGCCCGGGCCCCATACCGTCGGTTGTGGGAGCGGCAGCCAATGAAACCAGGGCAATATCAGGCATGATAAAGAACGGCGGCCGGTGCTGCCGGCGGGCTTCTTCATCACGGAATAGAAAAAGGCTGCGCAGTATCGCCAGGCCGCGTCCATCCAGATCATCAGCCCCTTTTACAGAAAGGAAGGCGCGTTCCAAATCCGGCGGCGTATAGCGGACTTCTTCAAGCCGGGTGAATTCTTCGGCGGCCCAGGTTGTCCGGCCTAAAGCCTGCAGTTTTTTATCTAATATTTCCTGCAATGACAGCAGGTGACAGACATCGCTGGCAGCGTAGTCGATCGCTTCAATGGACAGCGGGCGTCGCCCCCAATCAGCAGTCTGCAACCGATGGCTCTTGACAATATTTATGCCTAATAAGTCTCTGAGTAAGGCGGCCAAACCGACCTCAGTAAGGCCGGCAAATCTCGCGGCAATGTGGGTATCGTACAGGTTTTGGACACGAAAGCCGTAATGCCGGTCAAGGCAGCGAATATCATAATCCGCGCCGTGGATAACCTTCATGATAGAACTATCTGCCAGAATAGTTCCGAGGGGAGCCACATCCTTATGGACTATAGTATCAATGACATAGGCACGGTTACGGGTAGCAATCTGAATCAGGCACAGTTGTTCCGGGTAATAATGAGAACTATTCGATTCCGTATCCAGAGCAATCGTCGCCGAGCCGTCCATCCCCCGGATAGCGGCGCTCAGTTGCGCAGATTGTGTAACCATTTCGATGGGCAGCGGCAGCGAGGCAGTCAAGTATTGTCCTTAAATCTCACTATCATATCCGCCATCCGTATTGCCTGATGATGAAATGATAGATTAGCAGTCAAATTAATATTATACTAATCGCTGATAAACTCACAAGAAAGAGTCCAAACCGGTAAAGTCCTTATTGCCTTTCAAGATTAAGTCAATGAAGCAATTAATAAAATGGTTTTGCACTTTAACAGGGATAGGCACCTACCTGGCGAAACGATAAATTATTCTCTCTTTATCAAGTTGAGAGAATAACATCTTTGTGCCCTGAATTCTCCTAATCCCGGCCTCTTCAGAGCATGAGGAAAGCCGTTTTTATTTCATCGGGCGTATTATGGCCAAAGGGACACGCGCCAGTTTGATCAGCTTCGCCGTGATGCTGCCGTGTGTTATTTTTCTCAAACCGGTGCGTCCGTGTGTCGAAATTACCATCAAATCAATTTTATTGTCGTTAGCGTAAAAAATGATCTCCTGTACGGTCTTCCCGCAGATTACATCCTTGGTTACTTTGATACCCTTTTCTTCCAACGCTTTGGCAGCAGAACTCAAGTACATAGCGGCATGATCTTCTCTGGTACATACCCCCTGCGGCACTAACCTGACAGTATCAGGCTGCCCGGCATCTTCAAACGGCCAGTAGCCCTGGATGCTGTTAGTGACACTGATCATAAATACTTCCGCGCCCAGCTTTAGCGCGAATTCTTCAACATAAGGGAGAACAACTTCGGCCAGCTTCGAGCCATCCAGCGGGACTAAAATCCTTTTTATCATCTGTTCCTCCTGTTCCACCGATATATTTTTCGGTTTAATGCGCACTTTATGTCAACCACTAGAAGAAAAACGCAATCAATCAAATTCAGGGTTCCGGCCTTTTCATGACAAAAGTATCCGTCGTACGACAATAGAGGTCCGGCGGCTCTGCGCCCAGTCGCCCGACGATCTTTAAACGCTCCGAATCAATCACACCGCCGGGGCAATACTCATCATTTAAATGCACAGATACCACTTCCCCGATGATAAAGCTATTGACCATCGGTACGCTGCCGAACCGTAATATCTGCAAAACCCGGCACTCCAGGCTGAGGGGTGACTCCCCCACTCTCGGCGGCACGACCATTTGGGANNGCCAGTTCCTCGGTCACCAGATTTATGACAAACTCGTTCGTCGCTTCGACATTTTTTATGGTGTCTTTCTTACCGCCGTCATGGTAGGCGCTGACGCCGAACCCCAATACCGCCGGCACGGTGCTGAGCATCGTGTACATACTGAACGGCGCCAGATTATTTCTCCCTTGTGGATCTACCGTCGAGACCCAGGCGATCGGCTTCGGGGAAACAACACTGACGAAGATCCGGTAAATATCCCGGGAATTTAGATTTTTCGGCTCAAGGTTCATGAACAGTTCTCATTTTTACAGCTGTTGAAAAACAATCTAACCCGGCAGCCCGGGTTTAATTCGATTCCCTCAATAGAAGGAGAATGAACTACGAGCTTTCCGTCGCTCCCAGATAGGCTTTTTTCACGATCGGGTTATTCATGATATCCTCTGATTTCCCTTCGAGGACAACTTGCCCCAATTCCAATACATAAGTATGATCTGCCAGTTTAAGCGCAAGCTTCGCATTCTGTTCAACCAAAAGGATCGTTCTCCCCGCTTCTTTCATCGCTTTGATTATGCTGCCGATCTCATTGACCATGATCGGGGAAAGCCCGAGGGAAGGCTCGTCCATCACCAGTAATTTCGGCCTGGTCATCATCGCCCGCCCGATCGCCAGCATCTGCTGCTCACCGCCGCTCAAACTGCCCGCCCGTTGGCTAAGTCTTTCCTTCATGCGCGGAAAATGCTGATAGACCTCCGCCAGCAGCGCATTGACCTCACTCCGTTTATTGATTGTGTACGCGCCCGCCTGCAGGTTCTCCAGAAC
>PMBW01000280.1 GCA_003153075.1 Dehalococcoidia bacterium
AAACAGTCGTGACCCAAGCTCCTAGATGTCCGGCAGATTAAAGTGGCATTAAGGGGCTTGCGGCGGCTGAACCGTGTCGGCCCGCAGGATGAACTCGACATCGACGAAACGATCGACCATACGGCGAAAAATGTGGGTGAACTGGAACTGGTGTGGCGCAGGCAGCGAAAAAACAATGTCAAGCTTCTATTATTAATGGATACCGGCGGTTCGATGGATCCCTATATCCGGACCTGCAGCCAGCTTTTCACGGCGGCGCACTCCAGTGCCCATTTCAAGGATTTCCAGTATTACTATTTCCATAATTGCGTCTACGACGATCTGTACAAAGACTATTACCGCGGGGTCAAGATCAGCACGGACTATTTGCTGCAGACTTTAGAGTCCGATTATAAGGTTGTAATTGTTGGGGATGCCGATATGGCGCCCTCGGAATTGCTGGAAAAGAACGGCGCGCTATTCTACTATCAAACTAACGAAACACCCGGCATCGAATGGCTGAAACGCATTTCCGCGCATTTTACCCATTCCGTCTGGCTTAATCCGGACTCCGAATTTCCGCGCACGGCCACAACATCTGCTTTAATCAGTAAAATTTTCCCGATGTACAGTCTCACCCTGGACGGTCTTGATAAAGCGGTCAAGAAACTGGTTGTGAAAAGGTGATATAATCCTGTTCATGAGCACTGATAAAAATCAGGAATTTGTTACGGTTGCGGTCGTCAGCGGCGAAATGAAGGCCGGTATCTTCAAAGCGCACCTTGAGAGTGAAGGAATTCCCGTTTTTCTGCAATACGAATCACTGGGTAGAGTTTACGGCATTACCATCGACGGGATCGGGGAAGTTAAAATTAAAGTCCCCTCCCAGTTCGCCGAAGAGGCCAGACAAATCCTGCAGCAGGTAACCATCGAACCCGAATCAGACCAGACTTAACCATTTTCTGTCTGCAACAAGCCACATTATCTGCTATGATATCTGCGACAAGATTTCCGACTGTTTTAATCGCGGTGAATTATGCTTCAGGAGTAGAGTATGGTAAAAGAATTTAAAGCGGAACAGGTCAGATTAAAATGCAACCCGGCAATGTTTAAATGTGATTCTACCGGTGACTTAGACCCCTATGAAGGAATTATCGGTCAGGATAGAGCGCTCAGTGCGCTTAAATTCGGCTTAAATATTCAGAAACCAGGATTCAATATTTTCGTGTCCGGTCTCGCCGGCACGGGGAAAACCACGGTCATTAAATCCTTTCTCGATACTTTGGCTACGAAAAAAGAAATCCCGCCCGACTGGTGCTACGTTTTCAACTTCAAGGACGCCGACCGTCCCAGCGCCATAAAGGTACCCGCCGGGAACGGACAATTGCTGCAAAAGGATATGAAACATACAATCGATAATGTCCGCCGCAGCCTCATTCAAACTTTCGCCAGCAAAGAATACAGCAACCGCCGTTCCGAACTCGTGGACGTACTGAATAAAAAAAGGGAGGTTATCTTTAATACCTTCAGCCAGAAGGCGAAAGAAAAAGGCCTCCTCCTGAAAGCCTCACAGGTTGGGCTGATGCTGCTGCCTGCCTCCGGCGACCAACCGATGACTGAAGAAGTGTACGGGAAACTGACTCAGGAACAAAAAGACGTCATGACGAAAAACCGTGAAGACCTGATGAAGGAACTCAAAGACCACATCAATGAACTGCAGGCGGAAGAGAATAACGTCGAAAAACGGCTGGAAGAAAACGACAAGGAAGTAGTGAAATTTGCCATCGGGCATATCTTCGACGAATTGAAAGCCAAATACATGAAACTGCCGCAGGTCATTGCTTACCTGGGGGAAGTCGAGCAAGATATTACGGAGAATTTTGCCCAGTTTAAGATCGAGCCGAAAAACAACATCACCGACCCCATGCAGGCGCTGCAGGAAATGAACCGCAAACAGGCACTAACCAAGTATGAAGTTAACGTGCTGGTGGACAACTCCGGCTTAAAAGGCGCGCCGGTCATCCTGGAACTTAACCCCACCTTTACTAACCTGCTCGGGCGGATTGAAAAAGACTCTCAATTCGGCGCTCTTTTCACCGATTTCACGATGATCAAGAGCGGCTCTTTACACCGCGCCAACGGCGGTTTTCTGGCAATGCGTATTGAAGACCTGCTGATGGGATTCCAATCCTGGGAAGGTTTGAAAAGGACGCTGCGGGACGGCAATCTCGTAATTGAAGAGATCGCCGAGAGGCTCGGTTACCTCACCGTCAAGAGCCTGCGCCCGGAACCGATCCCGCTGGATGTCAAAGTGGTGATCATCGGCGAACCCATGTACTATCACATGTTATTACGGCTCGACCGGGAATTCAGCGAACTGTTTAAGGTCAAGGCTGATTTTGACAGCCAGATGGATAGAAACGACGCAAATCTCAAGGACTATGCCGCGGTGATTTGCCGTATCTGCCGCGAAGAAAAGCTCAAACACCTGAAAAATGATGCCCTGGCTAAAATTATCGAGTACAGTTCCCGCCTGGCCGAGAATCAGGAAAAATTGTCCACACTTTTTGCNNCGCTCCAATCTGATCCAGCAGCGCATCAACGAAATGATCAACGACAAGACCATCATGATCGATACCGGGGGCGAAGAAATCGGGCAGGTCAACGGTCTGGCCGTACTCGATATGGGAGATTTTGCCTTCGGCAGACCAAGCCGGATCACTGCCAGCCTGGGATTAGGTAGAGAAGGGCTGGTGGATATCGAAAGGGAAGCCCGTCTGGGCGGGAAATTACATACCAAGGGCGTGATGATCCTGAACGGGCACATCACGGAGAAATACGCGCGCGACATTCCTCTCTCTTTGTCTGCCCGTCTCGTTTTTGAACAAAGCTACGACGAAGTGGACGGCGACAGCGCTTCCAGCAC
>PMBW01000276.1:0-133 GCA_003153075.1 Dehalococcoidia bacterium
ATCATGTGCATGGAGGTTTCATTCAGGTCCGGATGCAGGGTGACGTAGTCGCAGCCTAGAACCTGACCCAATTTGGAAAGGGTGATGCCGTTTTCTTTGGCCAGCCATTTCTCAACATAGGGATCATAACCCA
>PMBW01000276.1:158-9009 GCA_003153075.1 Dehalococcoidia bacterium
TTGGCGCAGGCTAACATTAAAGCCATCGCGTGGTTGGAAACTTCCTCGACACACCATTCGAAGGAAGGGTTATTGACAACTAAAATATTGTGGGCGCTGGCAGCTTTGACATCGATCGGGTCGTATCCGACGGTCTGCGCCAGGATTGCGATACATTTTTTCGCCTCATCCATCATCGCTGATGTGATGGGAACACCGCCGTATAACATTAAATCGGCTTCTTTCAGGGCAACGGCTAATCCGGCTTTATCGTCTATCCCAACTTCAACCAATTCAACACCATTTTTAGCAAACTCTTCAGCCTCGAGTTTGGTCATGCTGGGACCGACTGCTCTGGAACCGGATCCTACGTCTCTGGAAATTTTTAATACTTTGTACTTCAAACCCATTTTCTTATCTCCTAAGATTTTTATTTCTTTTTTCGCTCTACTTATTATAAGCAAACAATTTAAAACAGCTAAAATTAGCGCAAGTTCAATGCATTTTACAATTTTTCAGGATTTCTGTGTCCGGTTAGATAGCTGATTTATTCGAATTTTGACGGCATTATAATTAACCGAAATCTTGGTTAAAGTATACCACCACCTCTGGAGGGTGTCAATTTTAAGTTTTGTAAAATATGCGCCACCCTCAAATTCAGAATGGTAAAATATGAAATGGAATACGCTAGTGAAAAAGCCGGCAATGGCAATTCTGTTTTTCCGACCAAAGGCCACAACCGAATTACTTACAAAATCATTTGGATAGACGCAAGATATCCGAAGAGGGGTATTTCGAATTTATTGTCTTTTAGATTTTCTTGACTATTGATGCTTGCCGCAGGTTGAATATTATTTAGTTATTTTTTAATTCTTTTTATTTCAAACACCACCGGGTTAGCGGCATCGGAGCAGCAGGCAGTGGTCGCGTCTTTATCCTTTTCCCAGGGGAATATCCCCCCGAAAGAAAGGGTTCGGATGCTGGGATACAAAACCGCAAAGGCGGGCAAACAAATCCCTTCCGGCGTTTTTCCCGGAGGCAATATCCATTCGTCGCCAACCTTATGCCCCGCGGCGCAACTACCTTTCTGTGAAATTACTTTTATCCTGATATCGTAATTATCCGCCATTTTCTAACTCCTAAAATGTTGCCTATGCATGTTACGCAGCGCCTATGCAGCGCAATCCCTGCATGCATTATAGATATTATTGTATAAAGCCTCGATCTTTTGCAGCGGCGTCGAAGAAAAAGCGATGCGCAGCAAGTTCTTTTCGCTGTAGCAGATCACGCCGGTGCTGTACTTTTTTAATAAAATATCCCAGACCTTGTCCGTATCGACATTCTTTAACCTGACACACATAAAATATCCCGAATTAAACGGCAGCGCGTCAAAATACTTACTATATTCTTGATGTGCAGCCAGCGTCTCTTTAACTTTCAGGTAGCGTTCCTTTAACTTGGCCTTGTTGGCCGCTTTCTCTTCGGCATGCGTTTCGGATTGCATAGCTTTCAGCAACAGTGATTGCGAAAGATTCGGGGCATTGGAGATGTTCCCTCTCACCGCCCCTGCGGTTTTGTCTTCCAATGCTTTATACAACTCGCTGCCGCCGCCTTTAATGCCGTAGGTAACGAACCCGACACGGAAACCCCAGGCGAACTCTTCCTTAGTAATGCCGTCCATCTTGATCGCCAGCAGATTTTCATGCGCGTGCGCTAATTGCGAGAAAAATGACTCCGCGAAGATATCTGCTTCAAAATCCAGGCCGAAATAGGAATCGTCCAGGATTACGGCTAATTTATTGCCCGCTTTGGCAGCGTCTGTCAAAACCGCAACAATTCCCTTTGCCGCATCCTTTGTCGGCGTGTAGCCGGAAGGATTATTCGGGAAATTCAGCAACACAATCTTCTTGCCGATGGGTTTGGCACATACTACTTCTCTGAATGAATCAACATCAAATTTCTGGTTTTTAAAAAAGTTGAAGAACTTCAATTCGGTGCCGTAAGCGCTGGTGAAGACCAAATCATAATTTTCCCAGTACAGGTCGGCCATGATTATCTGGTCAGTTTCTTCGGCAAAAAGATACCCTACCATACTCAAAGCATGCGTCACGCCGCAGGTTACCACCGGCAAACTGAATTCCTTTGCTATAGAGGGGTTTTTACCCAACATCAGTTCTTTCCACTTATCCCGCAGCGCCTTCAAGCCTTCACTGGGGGCATAAGGGAAAATATCTTTGGTAGGGAGGTCTACGTGCCTGGCAACACTGGCAAGAACCATCGGTTTCCCGTCATCCTCGCAGGCAGTACCGATTGTGGCATTAATGTTCTTATCTTTAGCTGCTTGTCCCTGGGCTAGTATCCCTTTTTTCGGAAAATAAATCGCTTTCCCTCTTTTGGATAATAGTTCGTAGACAGTGGAACTGTGAGCCTTGATGATACGATTGAGTTCTTCCGCCTGCGGATTCAATATTGTCATCGGTTCTTGCCCTCACTTCTCGTTAGTACCACTAATTATACCTGTAAAAGCGCACACTTCACAATTCGGTCAAAGACAAAATTCAAGAACAGAAAGCTAACGAATCGCGAAATTTCCGGGGATGCGGCCGGTAGGTTAGTTCCCTCTCCCCAGCGCGGGGGTCATGGTGATGAGGTACCTCATTTTTAAAAAACTCATTACTGATTACTCGAAACTGAAAACTCATAACTTATTTCGGATTTCGATATTAGTATTTAATAATTATTTGATTCTTGTTTTTTGATTATTGGATATTGTAAATTAAAGTCCCATCTCTCTCTTTAATTTCTGGTCGATCCAGAAGCGCCCCAGATAAAAACTCAACATGCCTGGTCCGGCGGCAGCCCCCCAGGTCGAACCGAATTGCGCGTTGAAACCCTTGACCCACGGCTGGCACAGGGAGTACGACATCGGCTGCATTAACGATACTGAGAAATGCTGCCTGGCCACATATTCGTTCGCGTCCCGGAATATTTGTTTTACTTCACCGATATTCGCCGCGGCCATTGCCTTAATATAAAATCCGTCAAAAACCGGGTCGCTGATCATCTGGTAATTGGCAAATGCGCCCGTTTGAAAACGGTTCAAGTCCATCAGCGGCGCGGATGTTTTTCCCAATGGTCCTGCCGGACGGTGTGCCAGCTGGTCGTGCTGATGATTTATCTGCACAAACGTTTGCCAGACGGCAGTCTCCATCGGACGGATATCCATGTCGATACCGACTTCCGCCAGATAGCCTTTAACGATCTGCATCAAAGTCATATCTCCGGCAGCATCCGCCACGATATTGGTTTTAAAGCCGTGTGGATAACCGGCATCAGCCAACAGCTTTCTGGCCGCAACCGGATTGTAGCTATATTCATCCTTCAGGTCCTGCGGCCACGCTTCATAAGCGAACCCAAATCCGAACTTATTCATGTAACGGGATGTTATTGTGTCCGGGTACGGTTCGACGGTGCCGCGGTAGTAGGTTTTAGCAATGGCAGGCAGATCTATTGCCATCTGCATCGCTTTACGGACGCGGATATCGTTAAAAGGCGCGACATCGACGCGNNTGCCTGCGCCTGCAGCGGCGAAACGATGTCAATGACATCGATCCTTCCCGCGCACATTTCGGCCAGGGCTGCCGCATTGTCCGGTATATAACGATATCTGACAGTATCGATGTAGGGAAGCTGATTTTGCGGGTGGCGCTCATCATGTCCCCAATAATTTGCATTTTTAACCAGAACCGCGTGGCTTTCCGGTACAAAATCTTTTAAAATAAACGGCCCGGTGCCGATGGCATGGTGCCAATCGCTGACATCTCCCCATTTTCGTACCGCCTCCGGGTTTTCCAGACACAGGGAGAGCTTGACATCCAGCATGGCCTCGGTTATCAACTCCGGACTGGGATTCTTCCACTTAAAGACAACGGTATATCTATCCGGGGCAGTAATTGATACCAGCTCCTGAAACGCAAAAGTGGACGTATGGAAAGGGCTCGGCTTGGTGAAACCACCACCCAGCCCGTACAACCGGTTAAAATGAAAAACTACGTCATCGGCAATTACTTCCCGCCCGTTGGCCGGAGGGAGGGCTTGCCAGTGAATTCCCTTGCGCAAATGTGCTACAAAAGTACTGGGGTCAGTCAATTCCCAGCTTTCGGCCAACTGACCTTTCAGATACTGCGGCGGGTGATACAGCGGCTTGTAGTCGAATACCTCCGGGTCCAATGTCCAGTCATCCGCGTGCAGCCTTTCCATCCAGGCTGTCTGTAATGTTGTCAGCATTTCGTTAAAATACGGATCGAAATTCACGATATTTCTGCTGGCGCGAATTACCATTTCACCGCCGTATTGCGGCTCACCGAGTTTGTCCCACCAGTTGCCGCCCTTCGCAGGCGCGGAAGTCTGTGCCATTTTCTTTTTCATTTATTATCCCTAAAAAGACTACTTAATGTTAAGATTTTGTGCTTTTCAGTCTCTTTTCAATATTCTATGGTAAACATGAACGGACATTAATTCTTTTCGAATTTTGGAATTTGGAGATTGTAATTTGGTTTTTTTAATTATAAGTGCGCCTTCCGGCCTGAGAAATTCCCGCGGCCGGAAGGCGCTACCTCGATAGATGATCTAGTGTCCCAGCGACTTCTTGAGGGTCTGGTCTACCCAGAAGCGCGCGTTGTAGAAACCCAACAGCCTGGGGCCGGAATTACCGAAGACAGAGTCGTCTTGACCCGCGAACCCCTTAAAATACGGTTGATACACGTTAAAGGTCGTCGGAGTCAAAAGGGAAATCATGAAATGCTGTTCGGCAATATATTTGTTCATGTCATTGAATGCTTTTTGGTAGACATCGACACTGTTCGCGGCCAAGGTCTGAGCGTACAGGCTGTCGCATGTCGGGTCGCTGATGACGGCCCAGTTAGCGCCGGTCACAAAACGTTGCATCTGCCGGTCAATGTCGAAGGTCATGCCGAGGAACCCGCTGGATCGCTGTGTCAGCTGATCTTGTTTATGATTGGTGATCACGAATGCTGTCCAGTCGGCGGTCGGCATGGTTCTTATTTCCATATCGATACCAACATCCATAAAATTGGACTTGACGATCTGCAATAGGTTCATATCCCCGGCAGCGTCCGCCACGATATTGGTCTTGAATCCGGTGGGGAAACCGGCGTCAGCCAGCAATTTCTTCGCTGCCGCCGGATTGAAGGCATACTCATCCTTCAAGGATTGCGGCCATTGACTGTAAGGATAACCCCAGCCCATGCCCATGTTGTTGGAAGTCATTGTGGAAGGATCCGGTGAGCAAGTGCCGCCATAGTAGGTTTTGGCGATGGTCGGCAGGTCGATCGCCATTTGCATTGCCTTTCTGACTCTAATGTCACTAAAGGGAGCAGTATTTCCTCTGGGATCTACAGAATTAGCGTAAGACGCCGGCAGCCCCAGACTTAATAATTCGGGGTTACTTTTCAGCAATGTTTGCGCAACCTCATTCGACAGATTAGGCATAACATCGATCTTGGCGGTACGTAAAGCTGCCATCGCCGTAGCGTCGTCCGGGATTATAAGGACCTTGAGTTCGTCCACATAGGGCAATTTATTCTTCGGGTAGCGTTCGTCGTATCCCCAATAATTAGGGTTCTTGGCAAAAGTTGCAGAGCTACCGGAAGTAAAATCAGTCAGCATGAACGGGCCGGTGCCGATAACCTTGTGCCAATCCGTGATCACGGGTCCGGATGCTTTTATTACTTCGGGGCATTCAATATCTACCGCAGCGCCGAGAGGCGCTTCCATTGTCGACAATATGAATGTCGGATTAGGAATCGACCACTTGAAAACCACGGTGTAATTATCAGTTGCTGTTACGGATACCAGTTTTTTATAGGCGGCGTTAGTCATTTGTACTGCTGAACCAGGCATCCCGCCGAGCGCGTACAAACGGTTATTGTTGTATACCACATCGTCGGCAATAAACTCCCGGCCGTTCGCCGGCGGTAAGTTTTGCCAATGAACTCCCTGGCGTAAATGCACGACAATTGTGCTTGGGTCGGAAAACTCCCAGCTTTTCGCCAGGTTGCCGCCGTTTACGCTGTCCGGACGCCAGCTAACTTTGGCATAATCCCATTTTGCGGGATCCATCGTCCATTGATCCGCAAACAATCTTTCCTGATAGCCTTCCATCAGGCTGACAAACCCTTCGGAATTGAAATTATCAAAACTTGTTGGATCGCTTTTGTACCTGATGGTGATCGAACCGCCGTACTGCGGCTGACCAAGCTTGTCCCACCAGTTAACCGATGTAGTTGCTTGTTTTGTGGTGGTTTGGGTTGTTGTGGATTTGCTACAGGAGGCAAGCAGCATCGCAGAGATTAACAAAACACATAAACCTAGCCAAATCAACTTTCGCTTCATTTTCATTCTCCATTTTGATTACTATAAATAAATTTTTGCTTTAATCGGTGCCCCTGTTTGGCTATTAATAATAATGCCACTTAAAAGCAGGCGAAAAGCAGCAATTTTTTTGATACCAGGCAAACGAGTATTAGCTTCTTAAATACCTCCTTTCTGTTTATATTTGTTTTAATGTGCCTGATTAGTAGTAAAATACCTTCCGACCGAACCGGGTTGTAATGGAATACTCGCCTTGTTTTAAACCGCAGGCAAAAGCTTGTTTTTGCTCTTGACGCTCCGGATTTTACCAAAAATAAACGTTGCTTAATACTATACACAAGCGTTTGATTAAGTCAATATTCCAATAGAAAACTCTATTGAGATTCTATATCGATATCATGAGCCGAAGTGCCGGTTCCACCAAAAACCTGCATGTCCCAAATTTTTCATTTAATTCACACTGCCTTTAAGTATTCTTAATTATTTACTCACCATTCGAAACTCAAAACTGACAACTATTACCTGNNGAATTGACAATTCAAAACCCCAATGCTAGTATTGTGCCACATTCAAGGCTATTACGAGAACTCATACAAGTAAATAGCCTCCCGGATGGGGCAAATTGGATTGATCGAAGCAGGAGGATAATGATGAAAGCAGCAGAATTGGAAGCCAAACTAAAATCATTAGCTGAAACCGTGGAACAGTTGCAAAAAAAACTCACTATCACGGAAGACATTGAAGCGATTAAGAAACTGCAGCGGGCTTACGGCTATTACCTCGAACACTGGCAGGAAGAAGAACTAATAGGATTATGGTCGCACCGCGATGACATCACGCTGGAGATCAATGCCGGCGGTCAGTACAAAGGCTGGGAAGAGATCAAAAAGGCCTTTAATTTCGGCGATCATTATACAGCCTACGGCGGCGTGAAAAAGGCTCCCCCGGAATACCTGCATATCCTAATGCCGCTCAACGGTATCGTCGATGTGGAACCGGACGGTATCAACGCCAAGGGCAGATGGTATGGCTTCTTCCTCGGTGCCCTCTACAGGGGCGGCCAGCTGCGCGCTTTGATCGGCTGCGGTATCTGGGAGAACGAATACATCAAAGAGGACGGCATCTGGAAGTTCAAGAAATTATTCTTTAACGATATTATCAGCTCACCGCTGGACGAAGGTTGGGTCAAGACCCCCTATCTGGCCAATCCCCCGCATGGATCTTCACCGCCGCCCGGTCCCGGCACCCATTTTCAGCATTACCCATCGGGTTATATCTTCCCATACCACTATAAAAATCCGGTTACCGGGAAATAACCCTCCAACTGTAGTTCCCTCTCCTCCTTGAGTTGAGTGTGACTCGTTTTAGGATTTTTATAATTATTTGGCAATTTAGATATTGGATATTAAGATTTTCTTGATTATTTTTTAGCAGGATTTACCGATGTCCACCTGGGAATATATTTACCTTGCCGTAGGCACAGGGATACTCGGTGTCGCAATTACCTTTGCGGTCGTGCTGGTGTGCCAGTACCTCGGGATTAATATGCTTGAACACCTGTGGCTGATTGCCGTCCCTATTACCCTGTCGCTCCTGTTGAATGTCACTATCATCGAAGTTTACCGGAAGATCAAGAAGAAACACTAAATATTCGGCGATTTCCACTACTTACCAAAGAGAGAGAGGAGGGATGAATGAATGATTGATAGCTCTCAGCTTTCGTTTGGCACGACAATCGCCATAATGATATAAATCCAGAAACCCAGCGAGCCCGCAAATAATGACGCCACTGCTACTACCCGCACAATCGTCGGGTCGATATCAAAGTATTTTGCCAGGCCGCCGCACACACCCCAGATTTTACGGTCTGTCCGNNCGATATAATTTTCTTTCCATTCTTTCCTCCAAAATCCCGGCTTAAATTTAAACCTTTATTACACTCTAGCGGCGCTTCAAAGTAGAGGCTCCGGAAACCTCCACTCTCCCCAGTTTTGGGTTATCACTGTATATTAACGTTGATACCCCGCTGACATCAATGTCCAGTGTGCCGTGTGCCTCAATTTCCGCAGTGGCAGCGCCTTCAGCGGTTACTGATGCATCATTTACAGGAAAACCCTGCAGCTTTGCGTAACTGGCGCCCACCACCTTTAGTTGCATCGTTTCCGCCGAGCCCTGCAATTTGATATTACTGGCGCCGGTCACTTCAAAATCACCTGTACCCGTGACTAACGAACCCGAAAGTTGACTGACCCCGATCACCTTGATCGTAGTATTAACCGATTTTAAATCCATGATTTCCATTCTGCTGGCGCTATTTACTTCTAAATCCAGTGTCCCATCGGATTGAAATCCCGTTACTGTTCCCTGGCAAGCCCCGGATATTTTCATGGCATCCAATTCCGGCAGAGAAATGCTTACCAGCTGTTTGTTATTCACCATACGCGTATTGGGATTCATATATATAACTAAAGTATCACCG
>PMBW01000276.1:9046-11706 GCA_003153075.1 Dehalococcoidia bacterium
CAGAGAGACTAAAGACAACACGGCCAGCATTACCGCTGCCCCAAGGCCTAAAATCTTCTTCATCTGCATCTCACCTCCGGGTTACTGTACAAGCAACCTATTTTCCCGCTGCCTCGATCTTTTTCTCTTCAGTTCCGAACTCATCACGTGAGGTAGCGATCAGCACGATCGATCCCAATCCCAGTATCCAGCCCGGGAACAAAGCCGCGATCGAGCCCGCCAGCGCCATCCCCCAGGCTTTCCTTAATACGGCAAAAATCCCGCCGGTGATCGCCAGGACACCGCAAATAAACAGCGGCACGCCTATCACCCAGAGAATCGAGAATACATTTAGCGGCAGCCACCCAAAACCCCAATTCCGTGCCCAGTCCCCGGTTATCCCCACCGCCATGATGGCAATCAGAATGCCCAAACTGCCAAATAACGCGATCGCCCCGCCCACTATCGAAAGTACACCCGCGATCTGAGGCTTCCATGTCTTTTGCATCGTTCAGAACCTCCCGTTCTTTTTTCAACTATTTTCCAGCTGACATTGTTATCATATTGCGTACATAATACGCATACATCGCCTTGAATGCCTATTTCCTTCTCCTCCCCCGGGAGGATATTTTCACACCGCTCCTACTCCCCAGGGAGGAGTATTCGGTATTTTGCTCGGCAAATGTTCACAAAGCCACTGAACAAAGCTAGCAGGAGAGATCGCAACCCTCCTTGCGGGTAGGTTCTCATTTAGACCGTTAAGGCGAAATACTTTCGGCCGCAGTCGGGATTTTTATCTTTCGAATTTAGATATTAGAATTTATTTGATTATTGGTTATTGGATTTTTCCACCTCCGGGGGGATGTAAAATCACCGCCAATCGTTTAATATTAGAACCGTGAAGATTTTAAAAAGAATCGCCGCCTGGTTTAATTACCACCCCAGCGGCACGGACATCCTGATCACTATCGCGTTTGCGCTATTAGCGCTGCTAAATCTGTATGTAAACTGGGGGACAAATTCCGCTTTGTCTTCCGTTTTGGCCGTGCTTTTAACCCTGTTGGTGATATTACCGCTTACTTTCCGGCGCCGTTATCCGCTCGGTGTTTTGATCTTTATGACACTGGCGGTAATCGCTTTCCGCACGTCTGCCATTCCGGAAAGCCCTTTCATCTCTTATGCGCTGCTTTTTGCATTTTTCAGTGCCGGTGCCTACGGGCAAAACCGCTTCCGCAATCTGGTGCGCTACGTTTCGTCGGCATTGATCATAGGCCTGCTCGTTTACGAGATATTTTTCCAGCAGCGGGGAGCGGACTTCCCCACCCAGACCATCCTTTACCAGCTGTCTACCATCTTATTGAACATTTTTCTGTTCGCCGCCGCCTGGTGGATCAGCGAAGTATTCCGCACCCGCGATCAGCGGGAACTGGAGTTACAGGAAAAAACCCGGCAACTGGAAAAAGAAAGGGATGAAAACGCCCGCCGCGCCGTGGTGGACGAGCGCGTGCGTATTGCCCGAGAACTGCACGATGTCGTCGCTCACCATGTCAGCGTCATGGGCATCCAGGCCGGAGCTGCGCGGCGTATCCTGAAACAGCAGCCGGATAAAGCCAACGATGTTCTCTCCCAGATTGAAGCGTCCAGCCGTCAGGCCGTGGCGGAATTGCAGCGGTTATTGGGATTCCTGCGCGCGGATAACCAGGTCGACGATATCGCGCCCCAACCCAGCCTGCAGCAGTTGGATGCGTTAGTTAATCAAATGCGTCTTACAGGGCTCTCCGTCGCAGTTAAAATCGAGGGAGAGAAAATACCCCTGCCGCCGGGCGTCGATTTGTCTGCCTACCGCATCGTGCAGGAAGCATTGACCAACACGCTTAAACATGCGGGACCGGTGCACGCCGATGTCACTATACGGTACGCTCCTGATACGGTAGAGCTGGAAATCAAAGATAACGGTAACGTTCCCGCGGCAGAATTTGAAAAAGAAAACGGCACCGGCCGGGGGTTGATCGGCATGCGTGAACGTGTCAGTCTGCACGGCGGCAAATTTCAAGCCGGCAGATTACTCGCGGGCGGCTTCTCCGTAAAAGCCAAATTACCATTAACAGGATGGAATAAATGAGCATTAAAGTCCTTTTAGTTGACGACCAGGCAATGGTGCGGGCGGGCATTCACATGATATTGGAAGCGGAAAATGACATCCGCGTCGCCGGCGAGGCCGAAGACGGCGCGAAAGCCGTTATTGCCGCTCACAAGTTAAAACCGGATGTGGTTTTAATGGATATCCAGATGCCGGTAATGAACGGATTGGAAGCCACCCGGCAGATCACTCAAACTCCCGGTAATACCAGCCGTGTTTTAATTTTGACCACTTTTGAACGCGATGATTATGTTTTTGAGGCCCTGCGCGCCGGCGCCAGCGGCTTTATTTTAAAAAACGCTCCTCCCGAAGACCTGATCGACGCCGTCCACGTCGTTGCCGAGGGTAACGCGCTGCTGGCTCCTTCGGTCACACGGAGGATCATCCACGAATTTGCCCAGCGCACACCGCGTAAAGATTTAAAAGAAAAATTACGCTGCTTGACTGAACGTGAGATCGAGGTGTTGCGGCTGATTGCCAAAGGCAAGACCAATTCTGAGATTGCTGCTGATCTTTTCGTCGGTGAGACGACGGTAAAAAC
>PMBW01000136.1:0-16201 GCA_003153075.1 Dehalococcoidia bacterium
ATTTCTACTGGTTCCATTTCATTGGACATTGCTCTCGGTATAGGGGGCATTCCCAAGGGACGCATTATCGAAATTTTCGGTCCCGAGTCAACCGGTAAAACCACATTGGCTCTGCACATTATCGCAGAAGCACAAAAGGCAGGGGGCGTAGCAGCTTACATTGATGTTGAACACGCATTGGACCCTGTATATTCAGGGCATCTGGGAGTAAATATTGATGATATGCTGATCTCCCAACCTGATACCGGCGAACAAGCCCTGGAAATTTGCGAAGCTTTAGTCCGAAGTGGAGCAGTAGATGTAATTGTTGTGGACAGCGTGGCAGCGCTGGTCCCGCGAGCTGAGATTGAGGGAGAGATGGGCGATACTCAGGTGGCTATGCAAGCCCGTCTAATGTCGCAAGCACTAAGAAAGCTGGCAGTGGCGATTGGCAGATCCGGAACAGCAGTTATTTTCATCAACCAGTTAAGAGAGAAGGTCGGTATCGTTTTTGGTAATCCTGAAGTTACACCAGGCGGCCGTGCGTTGAAGTTTTACAGCTCAATTAGAATTGATCTGAGAAGGGCTGAAACTCTCAAGCAGGGTGAAGTGGCGGTTGGCAATCGTGTCAAGGCCAAAATTGTAAAGAATAAGTGCGCGCCTCCTTTCAGGATAGCTGAGTTCGATATCATGTTCGACCACGGGATTAGCCGTGAGGGTGACCTTCTGGATTTGGGCGTGGAGATGGGGCTGATAAAGAAAACCGGCGCCTTTTTCTCTTGGGGTGATACTCGTTTAGGACAGGGAAGAGAGAATGCTAAAAACTTCCTTGTGCAAAAACCGGAAATTACCAAGGAAATTGAGCAAAAGGTTCGCGCCTCAGCCTTACCAAGCTCACAAGAAGTAAAAAAAGACCAGTGATTCCTTAATTTAGTAAAATAGGGAACTGGTAATATGGAAAATAGAAGCTGAGGTCTAGACCTCAGCTTTTGTGTTTTTAACAGGTAAAAAATGAGCAAGATTACCGCTCTGAAAGCGAATAAGCGCACCGATAAACGGGTGAATATGTTTCTGGACGGCAAATTTGCCTTTAGCGTGGACATGGAGGTAGCGGTAAAAGAAGGGCTGAAGATCGGACAGGAGTTATCCGACGATCAGATAAAAGAGCTGACGGAAGATATCAGTCTGGTCCGCTGCCTAAATATAGCGTACCGGTTCCTCAGTTACCGGCCGCGCAGCGAGGCGGAAATGAAGGATAGACTTCACCGCCGTGGAATTGAAGATTCTAAAATAGAAATAATTATTAATAAATTAAAGGAGCAACATTTACTGGATGATACTGCCTTTGCCCAGTTCTGGAAAGAAAACCGGGATACGTTCCGGCCGCGCAGTCAAAGACTAACGAGACTTAGAGCTGAAAAAGAAAGGGGTGGCTAACGACATTATCAAAGAGGTGACCGATGAGTCAGATGATGCGCAAAGCTGCCTATGCAGCCGCCTCTGCAATAAAGCGCAACGCTTGCCTAAGCAAGATTACGAAGTGTTCCGCCGCCGGTTAGGTGATTACCTTAGAAGGCGGGGATTCGGATATGCGGTGATCAATCAAACCGTGAAAAGATTATGGCTTGAATTAAAAGAACAGGGTGACGCAAATCCCTAAAAGGCAGTTTACAGGAAAAGTGAGGTGGAACAATGATTAGTATTAGTCCGATACTTCTAGTGGGTCTGTATGTATCTATTCTAATTGTCGGTATTGTCCTTGGCGGGGCAATTGTTTTCTTCTTCCGCCGTTTGGCAGTCAACCGATTACTAAAAGTCACGCAGCGTAAAACGAATAGAACGATAATTGAAGCCCGGGAAGAAGCCAAGAAAATTATCGAGCAATCTAAAGTCGACGGGGAAAAGGTCAGAGCAACTGCTGACGCCGAATACCGTGAGCGCCGCATGGAATTACAACGGCAGGAAAACCGGCTGCTTTCTAAAACCGAAAACCTGGAGCGCAAGCTGGAAGGGATCGGGCAGCGTGAAAGAGCTTTGGCCAACAAAGAAAAATCACTGGACACTTTGAATGCCCAGATCGAGGAAACAAAAGTCAAAGAACTGAAACAACTGGAAATAATTTCAGGGATGTCCATCGACCAGGCCAAAGATATGCTGCTGCAAAGTATCGAGGTTGAGATGAAGGGCGAAGCCGCCCGCCGCCTGCATGAATGGGAAATTAAAATCAAGGCAGAAGCCGACCTCAGGTCGCAGGAAATATTGGCACAGACTATTCAGCGCAGCGCTTCCGAAATTGTTTCTGAAACTACCGCGACCAGTGTCCCCATCCCCAGCGATGAAATGAAAGGCAGATTAATCGGACGGGAAGGACGCAATATCAGAGCCCTCGAACAGGCAACCGGCGTCGATCTGATCGTCGATGATACCCCGGAAGCTGTGACCTTATCCAGTTTTGACCCGGTGCGGCGTGAAGTTGCTCGCATCGCCCTTACAAAATTAATTTTAGACGGACGTATTCACCCGGCGCGTATCGAAGAAGTGGTGAAAAAGGCCGAGGAAGAAGTAAATGCCAGCATTCAGACCGCCGGTGAGCAGGCTGCTTACCAGGTGGGTGTGCAGGGACTTCGCCCCGAATTGATCAGATTACTCGGGCGACTGAAATACCGCACCAGTTACGGACAGAGCGTGTTATCGCACTGTATCGAAGTAGCGTTCATGGCGCAAATGATCGCCTCCGAGTTGGGAGCTAATCCCAATATCGCAAAAAAGGCGGGTTTATTACACGATATAGGCAAAGCCGTCGACCGCGAAGTGGAAGGCACGCATGCAGCCATCGGCGCCGACCTGGTCAAACAATGGGAAAAATCCCCTGAGGTTGTAATGGGTATTGCGGAACATCATTTTGAAACGCCTAATACAAGCACCTGGGGTTATATTATTTCCGCCGCCGATGCAATCAGCAGCGCGCGTCCCGGCGCCAGAAGAGAATCGCTGGACAGCTATCTGAAACGTCTAAAATCACTGGAAGATATTGCCAACAGCTTTAAAGGCGTCGAGAAGTCCTTTGCCATTCAAGCCGGCCGTGAGGTTAGAATCCTGGTCAAACCGGAAGAGATCGATGATCTGGGCGCAATGAGACTGGCCCGCGATATCGTGAAAAAGATCGAAGAGGGGATGGAATACCCCGGTCAGATCAAAGTGACCGTCGTCCGAGAGACCCGCGCGGTGGACTTCGCGAAATAGGGGCAAAATGCTGATACTCGCAATAGGAGATGTCATCGGCAAACCGGGCCGGCAGGCGCTGAATACGTTTTTGCCGCAGATCAAGCAGCAGTACGGTGTTGACCTGACGATCGTGAACGCGGAGAACAGCGCGCACGGGATCGGCGTGACGCCGGATACAGCGGAAGAACTGTTAAAAGCCGGGGCAGATGTGCTGACTTCGGGGAACCATGTGTGGTCGCATAAAACTATTTTGCCCTGCCTGGACAGCGACATGCCGCTAATCAGACCATTGAATTATCCGCCGGGAGTCCCAGGTAAAGGCTACCTTATTATTAATGGCGTGCTGGTAGTGAATCTCATCGGTCGGACTTTTATGGATAATTACGATTGTCCTTTCCGCGCGATGGATACGCTGTTGGCGCAGCTGGAAAACAAACCGAAGATAATCGTTATCGATTTTCATGCAGAAGCCACTTCAGAAAAAGTAGCGCTCGGCCGTTATCTGGACGGACGTGTCAGCGCGGTGCTGGGGACCCATACACATGTCGGTACCATCGATGCGCGGATATTGAACGGGGGCACTGCTTATGTCACTGACATCGGTTTAACGGGGCCGATCGAATCCGTCATCGGGGATGATCCCGAGAATGTGCTCAAACGATTCCTGACGCAGATGCCGTACCGACTGACTGCGGGCAACGGTAAAAGCGTATTTAATGCTATTCTCGTCAGAGTCGACGAGGCTACGGGTAAAGCAATCAGTATCGAGCGAATACAGAGGGAAACGGAATAATGGCCAGAGCAGACCTGCATGTTCACTCCAACGCATCTGACGGACGCTATAGTCCAGCTGAAATAGTGCGTATGGCGGCAAATGCCGGACTGACAGTAATGGCGCTCACCGACCATGATACGGTCGACGGACTGATACCGGCACTGGCAGCCGCCGCAGAGTTCCCGACGTTGACCGTAATTCCCGGTGTGGAACTCAGCACGGATACCGATAGCGGCGAAGTGCATGTCCTGGGATATTTTATAGATTATAACGACCGTGATTTTAAAACCAGTTTGGACAAGATGCGTAATTCCCGGGAAAACAGAGCGGAAAAAATGGTAGGGAAACTCAATGAACTTGGCTGCGCGGTCGAGCTGGAACGGGTCAAAGAGATAGCCGGAAGCGGAGCGCTCGGACGGGCGCACGTGGCCCAGGCGCTGCTGGAAAAGGGCTATATTGCCTCATTCAAGGAGGCTTTTTCAAAGTATATCGGGCATGATTGTCCTGCTTATGTCGGACGGGAAAAACTAACACCGGGCGAGGCCGTAAAACTGGTCTTGAAAGCAAATGGGCTGCCGGTCATGGCGCATCCTTTCACCTCCACACATCCGGAAATCGTGATCAGGGATTTAAAGGAAGTCGGACTGGTGGGGATGGAAGTATATTATGCAGGGTATTTCCCCGGGGAGATCGAGATCTTACTTAATCTGGCGCAAAAATATAGTCTTGTTCCCACCGGCGGTACGGATTATCATGGAATTGATGCAAACTCCGAGATAAACATCGGCGGCACTGAAGTGCCGATGCAATACGTGGAAAAACTGATTGCTCTGGCAGAGCGAAGAGGATTGAAGACCCCTTTGCTTTAAAATAGGAGAGCTGATGGATATCCGTTTTATACTTTTAGCGATTGGCGCGTATCTATTGGGTTCTGTGCCGGCCGCATATCTGGCGGTAAAATGGTCGAAAGGGGTTGATATCCGTGAAGTCGGCACCGGTAAGGTCGGTGCGGCGAATGTGCTTAACGCCGGCGGTCCCAGGTGGTTGGCCATCCCGGTCGCGATCTTTGATATCGGCAAAGGGGCAGTAGTTGTTTTTATCGCCCAAAAAATGCACCTCGGACCGGCTTATCCGGTGATCGCAGGCCTTTGCGCAATAATCGGACATGACTGGCCTGTTTACCTTGCCTTTAAGAGCGGCGGGCGCGGCGTATTTGTTTCGTTAGGTGTGATTTTCATGCTCTCCTGGCCGATCGGTTTAATTGCGTTGATCTTTCCTTACCTATTGGCGCCCGTAAAACAGGTTGCTTTTGGAGTATTTTGTGTGTTTTTAACTCTGCCATTGTTGAGTAATTATCTTCTGCCGTTTTTAAGCAATCATTTCCCGGGAGCTATAAGGGTTGAAGACAAAGCGGCAATCACACTCGGTTTTTTAGCGCTTTCAGCAATTGCGCTGATGAAAAGGACAATCGCCCGCCGTACCGAGTTGAGTAAGGATATGCCGCTGGATAAAGTAATATTCTACCGGTTGCTTTTTGACAGGGACATTGCCGACCGAAAACTATGGAACAGCCGGGCAATTAAAAACCAGGGATAGTTTAAAAATAGAAGGAATATTTTACAAATGTTATTGGACCTGATAACCAACTGGGTATTGATTATCCCCCTTTGTGCGTGGGTTTTGGCCCAGTTGATCAAAATGCTTTATTCTTTATGGCGGGGTAAAGGGCTTGATTTGAGTCTCATCGTCAGCAGCGGTGGAATGCCCAGCTCGCATTCGGCGATGGTATGCGCACTGGCTACCGCTGTGGCAATGACAAATGGGTTCGGTTCGACATATTTTGCGATTTCTGTGATTTTAGCCGCGATTGTCATGTACGATGCAGCGGGGGTACGCCAATCGGTCGGGATTCAATCCGTAGTACTAAATAGAATCATACTGGAATTGAAAAGGAAAGAACCGCTGGTGAAAATTGAGGCTGATTTACGGGAACTGATGGGACATACTCCCTTTGAAGTGCTTGTCGGTGCTCTGTTGGGAATAGCACTGGCCTGGGTTTGGCTTTTTCTGGCAAGGTTATAGTTCACATCATTTTGTCAAATATCCGACAAAATTCCATGATTTTACAAAGATTTTACATATTTGACATATGCTTTAATCCACTATAGAATGATTTAACTGGAGTTTAATTAGCTTCATACCTGATACTAGTCGGGATGAAAGATAAACTTGTTTCCAGCTATTGCTATTTCTTTGTAAATATTATAACCCTATGCTAGATTGTTAATTGTAAATAGTTAAATAGTACTAGAACAAATTAAAAATAAAGCAAAAAAATAAACAGGGGGAAAGAGCATGAAGGAAATATTCGACCATCAGGATATTCAGCACAGGATTTGGATCAATTGGTATCACACCGGCGGGTTGGTGACAAAATACGCTGACACCAGCCTGACAAAAATCAGAGGCTTGTCCTATCAGCAGTTCCTCGTTCTCATTGTCATGAAAAAGTTGGGCGATAATGCCAACGCAACCGAGATGGCCAAGTTGCTCGACAAAAACACCAACACTTTGAGCACCATCCTTGACCGCATGGAAGAAAAAGGGCTGGTAAAAAAGATCCGCGACACCCAGGACCGCCGTTTAGTCTGGGCAGTAATGACTGCCAAGGGTAAGGAAAAACTGACGGTTACCACTAAAGCAAGTTTGGTAGTATTTGAAAAATTGACCTCCGTTTTTTCTAAAGAAGAAATGGAACAATTTGACACCTTACTTGAAAAACTGATGAAAAATACCGATAAATTAATTAACCCGAAGAAAACCACCAAAAAGCGCAAATTGTATAGAGATTAATTGAATTCCTTTTATTAGCTTTTAGTAACATTGCAATCGATCCTTCATTAATAATTAACAAAGCCTTCGGTTTTAAAGAGCCGGGGGCTTTGTTGTTTATGTGCCTAAGCATTGCTTAAGGGCACGCCAAGCAACTGAGTGACCTATTTAAATCTTGCTCTACATGGCGTAGAATTAATAATAAGGCTGGATGAAGGGAGAAAGAATGCAGGAAGTCACTATTGCGGAAGCAGCAAAACGCCTAGGCATGTCCATCGACAGCATACGCAGACGTATCGCCAAAGAAGAGTTAAAAGCCCGTAAGGTACCGTCACCGCACGGCGAAATTTATTTAATAGAATTACCCGATGATGTTCCCGCGGCGTCAGCGGTGGCGGAGGATAAAGACAAGGAAGAAAACCCGGTCGCCCTGGAAGCCATGCGCAAGACGATAGCCATACTGGAAAGTGAACTGGAAGCGCGGCGGCGGGAAGTACAGGAACTGCATGTCCTGCTGCAGCAGGCGCAAAAGCAGTTACCCCCGGGTAAGACCGAAGAAACCCCCGCAGAACCTCCGAAAAAAGTGTCGTGGTGGCAGCGGTTGTTCGGCGGTAAAAAAGAATAAATATTACCCTGGGAAAGTTATATCCGGGTATTTCTTGACTATTGAGCAGTAAGTCAGCATATTTTTTCTTTTAGAATTTTGAGATTCAAGACATCTTCTTTGTTATATTGCAGGAGTGTATCCAGCGCGTCCAGGTCAAAGGAGTCGACGTATTTCCACCACAGGCGTACTGCTTCCAGACCGTCGATCCCTTTGGATTCCCGATCGATACCAAGTTGCCGTTCTACCGCTTTAAATCCACCGCGCAGATTGTTTTTCCAGCAGTCATACATGAGGTCGCGGTGGGCGCATAATTCCTCGAGGTTCACACCCAATTTCCGGTGGATGAAAGGCAGGTCGAACCGGCTGCCGTTATAGGTGTGCAGTACTTGCACGCCCTCCAGCGCTTCGAGCATATTCCCCCGCGTAATATCCCTGCCCACCAACTGGATAAAACTGGTTTCCTCACCCTTGCATACGTGAATACCGATAACGGTAATTTCTCCATATTCAGGGGAAAGGCCGGTGGTCTCGATATCCAGATAAGCTTCTACAATAATCGACAACGAACAAACCCCGCTATCCTGTTTAACAGCTTGTATTATATACCAGTTGGCAGGGTGGGGATCAGATGGATTGATTGTGCCGCGCACTCGCCAACAAATTACTAATTTCAGCGGTTATTATTTTTCTTCGCGTTTCCGATGTAAAGTTATCCGGGTATTTGACTCAGCCTGCGGTTTCTCAAACCCTCCCGGGTAAAGGGGTTTTCATTGAGATGAAATATTGATTCGAGGTAGTATTGTAAATGGATGTTGAGACCAATATGTTATGGCCCCTTACACATTCTTGCCAAAAGCCGACTTATTAGGTTACACTTTACGCAAATACCCCGTATTTTACGCGGAAAATAACGGGAACCATATTGGTTATTTTAAGGAGTTGAAATGCAGTATAAGAAAATGGGCCGGACCGGCCTCAAAGTGTCTCCCCTCGGCGTGGGGACGATGTTCTACGGGACGCAGATAGCAGAAGCGGAAGCAGTCAAGATCATGGACCTCGCTTTTGAAAAGGGGATCAATATGTTCGATACCGCCGATGTGTACGGCGCGGGCAAATCGGAGGAGATCGTCGGCAAGGCGTTAAAGAATAAACGTAAGCAAGTGGTATTAGCCACCAAAGTCGCTAATAAAATGGGACGCGGCCCGAATGACGCCGGCCTCTCCCGCGAGCACATCATGCAGGGTGTCGAGGCCAGTCTGAGGCGTTTGGATACCGATTATGTCGATCTTTACTACGCACATGCCCCTGATCACGGCACGCCGATCGAGGAAACACTAAGGGCTTTCGATGACCTGGTGCAGCAGGGAAAAGTCCGCTATATTGCCTGCTCAAATCATACCGCCGGACGGTTGATGAAAGCATTGTGGGTAAGCGACAAATACAATTTAGCCAGGTTCGACTGCATCCAGTCCGTTTACAATTTGCTTGCACGCGATATCGAATATGAGTTATTGCCGTCATGCGTTATGGAAGGGGTCGGGGTGACGGTTTATAATCCGCTGGCCGCCGGTTTTCTCACCGGCAAATACGACCAGACAAAAACGCCGCCGCCGGATAACCGATTTGGCCGGGAAAGAACCGGCCCGCACGAACAGGATATGTACTGGTCGCCCGCGAATTTCCAGGCGGTGGATAAGCTGAAGAAAACTGCTGATGCGCACGGGCACAAACTGACTTTATTTTCGCTGGCCTGGGTTATCAATAATCCGGTCATCAGTTCAACGATCGTAGGGGCTTCTTCGGCCAAACAGCTGGAGGAAAACATCGGGGCGGTGGATATCGTTTTGACTGACGAGGAGAAAAAAGCCTGCGACGCTGTCTGGAGTGAGCTGCGGCCGCCGCGGGTTTTCTACGGGAAATAAATCCCAATTCATATGGATTATCGGGTCGAGCCCGATAANNATACGTATTTAGAAGCCGAAGGAGTAGATATGCAGTACAAAAAAGTGGGCAGGACCGGTCTCAAAGTATCCGAGATCACACTGGGCACAATGATCTTCGGCAAACAGGTGAATGAGGCCGACGCGGTCAAGATCATGGACATGGCTTTTGAAAAGGGCATCACTTCCTTCGATACTGCGAATGCCTATGTAGCCGGGCGGTCGGAAGAGATCGTCGGCAAGGCCCTGAAAAACAAACGGAAACAGGTGGTATTAGCGACGAAAGTGGCGAACCGGCAGGGTCCCGGCCCTAATGAATACGGTTTATCCCGCGAGCATATCATGCAGGCCGTCGAGAACAGTTTGAGGCGAATGGGCACCGATTATATTGACATCTACTATGCGCACACTCCGGATTATACGACCCCGATCGAGGAAACCCTGCGGGCCTTCGATACGCTGGTCAGACAGGGGAAAGTGCGCTATATCGCCTGCTCCAATTACCGCGCCTGGCAGCTGGTCAGGGCGCTTTCGGTCAGCGAACAGCATAATCTGGCCCGTTTCGACTGTATCCAATCGCCTTACAATCTGATCACGCGAGATATCGAAACGGAGCTGTTACCCTGTTGCGCCGGGGAAGGCGTCGGGGTAACAGTCTATAATCCGCTGGCTGCGGGATTACTGACCGGCAAGCACAATGTGAGCGCCGGTCCGGCGGCTGATACCCGCTTTGGCATGGATAAAAATTACTATGACCGATACTGGTCGCCGATGAATTTCACGGCGGTCGAGCATCTCAAAAAGATCGCCGATGCGCACGGCCTGAATATGGCGCAATTTGCGCTGGCCTGGGTGTTGAGCAATCCGCTGGTCACTTCCACGATCAACGGCGCTTCTTCCACTAAACAGCTGGAGGAAAACCTGGGCGCGCTGGAATTGAAGCTGACCCCCGAAGAAATAAAAGCCTGCGACGATGTCTGGCTGGAACTCAGACCGCCGCGGTTCTTTTACGGCAGATAGGAAAAATTACCCGCAGCGGTTCGTGCCGATTTAGTCTCAGCTTTGGTGAACGATAAACCAATCAGCCCTTCGCTTTGGTATATTCAGGTATACCCGATATGTACTATTGTTAAACCGTTTTTATCGTGGTAATATTAGCAACACAGTCCCCGGGAGGTGGTTTATGGAAAAACGCTATCCGGCATTACATATCATTTCGCTGTTGTTCAAGGTTCTTTCAGTTGTTATTGTGATATTGGGAATAGTTCTGATCATTGTTGTTCTGGCGCAGGGCGATACTTCATTGTACTTGCCGCGAGTATTCGGTTCGACTTTATTGACCCTGGGCGTTGTGCCGATAATAATATTTACGTTGATATCGGCGCTGATCCTGTGGGGAATCGCTGAACTGCTCATTTGTTTGATCGACATCGAAAATAACACCCGGGTCATGATGACAAAGGAAACCAGGGCCAAAGAAGCTGAGGCCGCGCCGATGGCGGTTGTAACTCCGCCGGTATTGACACCCGCCACGCCGGGTGAGCAACCCGCGGAAGCAGAAAAACCGGCAGAGGAATCGGAAGAGAAAAAAGCGGCGGCAGCATTAGCTGAGCGCAAACAGAATTTGAAGGATATTCTCAACAAGAAAATATGGTGAAGAAGTAAGTAATGCGCCTGGAGGGATTCGAAACAAGAGCTTCAGTTTCGAGGGCTTTTTATATTTTAGCTTCAACGAATCTTGTTTTTGTCAATGCTCTATAAAAGATTAGTGCCAAATTAGTGCTAATATTGTTCTCGCTTAGACTCTTACTACCAGTTCACCCGTTAAGATTATGGGTTAAAAAAAGGTAATTCGTTTTTTGGTATATCATATAAATAATACTTGCGGATATTTCCGTTATGTAATACAATGGGCCTTGCCAATTCCTTTTTGGTATCGAAAATTATTGGAGCAATACATGTCAGGATTACGAACAATACATATTAAACGTTTTAAAAACATCGTAGATGCACCGTTCAATATGAACGCTATCAATGTCATTGTTGGTTCCAATAACTCTGGTAAGAGCAGTATCCTTCAAGCAGTCCACTTCGCAATTGGTACTATTCAATCTATGGAACTCGAGCAACTGCTGTCTGGAAGAGGTTCCAAACGTCAAACTGTTGATCCCGCTAACTTGATTTACGTTCCATCAGACAATGTCCACGCCCTTGGTTCTGGTGGAAGGTTATGGGAAGACGCTGATAAGTCTGTCCAAATTGAATTTGGGCTGGATACTGGTCAAAATATCACTTTATCTATGTTGAAGGGAAGAAACAGAAACATCCAAATTCAGATATCAGATGTTGCAATTGCTCGAACAATCTCAAGTTTGGAGCAACCATTTACAATTTTTAGTCCCGGTTTGGCTGGAATTGCTAAGTCTGAGCAATTTGTGTCTGATGGGGTTCTACTTAGAACGATTGCCCGTGGCGACGCTAATCTTGTCCTCAGAAATACATTATTACGTCTATGGGACGAACGTACAATTAATGAAAAATGGAATAAATTCATATTTGACTTGAAAGAGATATTTCCAGAATTGAATCTAGTGGTTAATTTCGCTTCACAAACAGACGAAAACATTGCAGTAACCGTTAATACACAAGGAAATAACATCCCTCTTGAGTTAAGCGGAACAGGAGTACTTCAAACAGTCCAAATACTCTCATATATCGNNTATATCCACTATTTTATCCCTCGCATTATCGTTTTAGATGAACCTGATTCTCACTTGCATCCTAACAATCAACGCCTTATTTGCTCATTGCTTACTATGATTGCCCAAGAAAGAGGGGTACAGGTATTACTCAGCACTCATTCCAGACATGTTCTAGACTCATTACATGGTGTTGCTAATTTATTATGGGCACGTAACGGCACTATTGAGACTGTCGCAACAGGGACAGAACTAACCGTTTTGCTTGACCTTGGAGCTTTAGATATTAAAGAACAGATTAGGACTGGAGCTTCGGTTTGTATCGTACTCACAGAAGATGAAAGAACTAATTATTTAAAGACCCTTCTTGAATCTTCCGGATTCGACATGACAAGAACTGATGTTAAGTCCTACTATGGATGCACAAGTACACACAATCTTCGCCCATTAATTCAAACAATTAAAGAAATCAATCCCGAAGCTACAATAGTTGTACATAAAGACCGTGATTACTACACCGATACAGAAATTAACTTATGGGAGACTGAAATAAGGTCTATGGGGGCTGAACCCTTTGTCACTAAAGGAGTGGACATAGAAAGTCAATTTTTAAATGCGCTTTACATAAGTACTCAAAACCCCGTTCTCTCTATGGAACTTTCGAATCTACTTATAAATAGAGCCATGACAGACTTAAAACAGGAATCAATCTCCGATTATGTCAATGGTCGCGTTGATATCGAGAAAAAAGCTAGAACATTTGGGCAACTAAACTTGGGTAACCTCGTTGCCCAAGCTGTTGCTATTTATGACAGTGACCCATTAAAATATTGTCACAGTAAAAAGGTTGTTACTAAAATGAGGCAGATTTTCCAAGTAGAACATGGGTTAAACCTCGAATTACGAAGACCGGATGCTTCAATATCATCCGAAATATTGAAGACTATAGCCAGACGAACTTTTCCCCAAGCTACTACTTAATCCCAGTAGGTCAATAGGCACCCCACGCTTCGCTGGTTCCTTCGTCGCCGGGGGTGCCGTTTAAACGAAGTCTTCGAATACCCACCCCTTTTTCTTTGACAGGGGCTTCTGAGCGTCTCTTCGGGGCTTTCTTTCTTGTTCACTTCGGCGGATCAAGACATACTCAAGCCTCATTAATGGTAAAGCCGTGTCGTTCAGGAGATTTAACAAATAGCGGCTAATAGTTTTGCGAAATTATTTTCCATACTGATATCCCGGTCTGAAACATAACTTAACTTTGCGATTAAATTGTTTTATTGTTATTTGCACTGCGTTTTCGTGGCTCTTATTGCAAGGTGTGATAAAATTACATTATGTCAGTATATGATTTGTTTTCAAAGCGACAAAAGCGTCTTAGGGGCGAAATACCCGATGTTTATAGTTATAAGGATTTACCTTCAACATTACGTGTCCAAATAGTACATATAATCCGTGACGCATTTGGCGAAAATATTCCATATACAAATAATTATACCGATTTAGCTTATGAAAACGTAAATGATATTTTGTGCCGAGAGTACGGAATTTTTTCGCTTACAGAGAATCCCATTAATCCAGGGGATTCTGTCCTAAAATTTCTCCTCGCTTGTAAAAACATTGAGCAGGTATTGGATGTTGTTGAGATTTCATTTCGTATGATTACCACATTTATCGCTAAACCGGAGTATCAAGGTATGACTGAAGTTAAAATTAAACCAGAAGAAGCCGTAAAAGAACTAAATGTCAGATTCAAAGAACATGGAATTGGTTACCAATTCGAGTCTGGACAAATTATTCGTGTAGATTCGGAATTCACTCATTCCGAAGCTATTAAACCTGCTCTAAACTTTCTAACAGAAACAATATATAAGGGAGCCAATGAAGAGTTTTTAAAAGCTCATGAACATTATCGTAATCATCGAAATAAGGAATGTTTAGTAGATTGTTTAAAATCCTTGGAAAGTGTGATAAAGGCTATATGTGTCAAAAGGCATTGGTCTTATAATCAAAACAATACTGCAAAAGATCTCATAGATATATGCTTCGAAAAAGAATTAATTCCCTCATTTATGCAATCACAATTCACTTCTTTAAAAAGTTTGCTCGAAACAGGTGTGCCTACCGTTAGAAATAGGCTTGGAGGTCATGGGCAGGGGATAGAACCGATAGTTGTTCCAGACACAATAGCTAGCTATGCATTGAATCTAACAGCTTCTAATATATTATTGTTAATAGAATTAGAAAAACTTAGAAGATAGTGAGAAGAAATAATAATCTACTTAAAAACCAAAATAAATCTAATTAGTGCCATTTAGAAATAAAGTCCACGTCTAGAATTATATGGATTCCTGATCAGATCAGCAATGACAATGGGAAATATAGTGCGCCTGGAGGGATTCGAACCCTCGACCCCCAGTTTCGAAGACTGATGCTCTATCCNNCTATCCAGCTGAGCTACAGGCGCAAGCCGAAACACCGGGTTAATTTCACGCTAATTATACCTGTTGCGGAAAAGCCCGTCAAAAAGGGCAGGCTTTTTCGCCGGACATACATTGAGTGTCATTTGCTGCTAAACCCGCCTGTTTTTGCGTCCTGGTTATCCGCAGGCTCGCTACTTGTCCCTCGCCTGTATTTCCAGTAAACTTATTAGTGGAAACAATGACAACTTTTTGCATGGGGGAAGACAATGGCAGAAATCAGACCGTTCGCCGGCCTGCGGTATAATCAATCAATAGTGAAGGACATCTCCACCACAATTTGTCCGCCGTACGACGTCATATCCTCGTCTTTGCACAAAGACCTGCTGAAACGCAACGATTTTAATTTTATCCGGCTGGAAGATGCCGACACTTCCGCTGCCGATACGGTAACAAGTAACAAATATACCCGCACGGCGGACACTTTGTCGTTGTGGCTGGAAACGAAAGTTATAGTGCCGGAAAAAACCGCGGCGATCTACATCGACGACCACTATTTCCATTTGCACGGGAAAGACGGAATGCGGCGGGGAATCATCGCGCGGGTGCGGCTGGAAGAGTGGGAGAAAATGATCATCCGCCCCCACGAAAATATCCTTTCCGCCCCGAAAGAAGACCGCCAGAACCTGTTGAAGGCATTGAAGGTAAATACCAGTCCGGTGTTAATGATGTACCAGGACCCGCAAAAGAAAATTNNATTCCCGAAGGCGACCGCCATGTGGTGTGGGCGGTGACTGACCCGGTAGTTGTTAGCCTGATTGCCGGGGCGCTGGCCAAGCAGCCTTTTTATATCGCCGACGGGCACCACCGCTACACCAGCGCGTTGACCTACCGCCGGGAGCAAATGGCAGCCCGGCCCGGATTATCTCCGGATGATGCGGTGAATTTCGTGATGTCGACATTAGTAGATTTCGCTGACCCCGGCCTGATAATTTTAGCGCCGCACCGGGTGATCAAAGGTTTAGATAAAAATGTGCTCGCGGAATTAGCGACAAAACTGGGAGCTTTTTTTGAAATTAACGAATTATCGGCCAAAGATGGCTGGCAGAAACTGGATGCAGAGATGGCGAAGCCGGACGGTATCAGGCTGGGCTATTTTGGTCCGGGCACGGATAAATTCTACGGTTTAAAACTGCGCGATGAAAAAGTATTGGCGCAAATCATGCCCACGCAGAGCGACATTTACCGCAAGCTGGATGTGAGTGTGCTCGACCACGTCATCCTGAATAAAATTCTGGGATTGGCGATTGACGGCAGCACCGAGGACCGGGTCAGTTTCAGCCACGACCGTGAAGCATCGATGAAGGATGTGTTGCGCGGGGAACAGCAGGTTGTGTTCTTTCTGAAACCGGTGAAGCCGGAGCTGATCAAGATGGTTTCTGATGCCAATGAGAAGATGCCGCGGAAATCGACGTATTTTTACCCGAAGGCGCCGGCGGGGATCGTGGTGAATACACTTTTCTAACCTGAAATACGAATACCTAATTTCGAAATACTAAACAATATTCAATAGACAATAATCTACTGTTACCACCTCGCCCCGGGATTACTTCGCTTCGTGCTCCAGAGGCGGATCTAACGACAATGACACATGATGTTCTATTGCATTATTTCAGGCAGTTCATGGCGGCTTTGACATCTTCGGTGACCATTTTTCGCTTGGATTT
>PMBW01000136.1:16238-16538 GCA_003153075.1 Dehalococcoidia bacterium
ATCGCCACATCGCCCATCAGCATAAAGACCCTGACCCTTGGAAACAGGGCGATCTCCTGCTCCAACAAACCCGCGCAATTTTTCATGGTGTCCGGAGAAATTGCGTATTGCGTTTTGCCGCATTTAACCGCGGTGGTGATATACACTCCGCGATCAAGGATGTCCTGCATGGAAGAGACATCATGACCAGCGTCGCGGAAAACCTGCAGAATGGTCTGCAAATACGAGGGGTTTCCATTGGCGTAGAAGTAGTCCGCTTTTTCGGCGGGCGGAGCTTCAGTAATCATCAATATCCTGATT
>PMBW01000233.1:0-1414 GCA_003153075.1 Dehalococcoidia bacterium
GTCAATTATGCAAGTAGGTACTAGTTATAACAATGGAAGTCTTTGGCATAACTGCGAAGACAACCTGTACGGTCTTTGTTATGCTGGGCCGTTGAATGTTTTTCCGTCTCCGGATAGTCGCAAAGCATTTTGAATTAGTGATTAAAGCCGCCGTTTTTTTGATAGTGGTATCGGGCGTGGGGGGATTTTTAGGATTTCGAAATTCGAATTTGTTTGCAGTTTGATTATTGAAATTTGGTATTTCCCGTGATTAGTCAGCTTCCGTTCTGAACCGTATAACGGCAATTATCCCGAAAACGATGCCAAACGCGGCCAGCACCAGCATGTTCGGCACCACCGAATTAAAATCCCCGCCGAAGATCAGTAGTTTATTAAATGCGGTTGTTGCCCACGCATGGGGGGTAATTTTGGAAACGAATTGCATCCACTGCGGGGTGATATACAGCGGCCACCAGCATCCGCCCAGCGGCGCCAGTATCAGCGATGTCAGCACCCCGATGGATGAAGCGCTCCGCTCTGTTTTCACGAAGGTTGCCAGCATCACGCCAAAAGCGGATGCCATCAATGTCATTAATAATGAAATAATTATGACTGCCCACGGAGATATCCCCAGGTCTACCTTAAAAACCAGCACGCCCACTGTCCAGAAAATGACGATTTGGATCAATCCTTTCGCCACCGTGCCCCCATAAACTCCGCCCAGGACGGACGTTTTGGTAGCCGAACTGGATAGCAGCCGCTCCAGGGTGTGGTTCTGCCGCTCTTTTACTAATTGCGCGGCGGCAAAGGCGGCGGTGAAAAAGACAAACATCACCAGGTATCCCGGTATCACCCAGTTCGAAGGATTTGCCTTTTTAACGTTGCCGACTTCTTGCGTGTTGACGGAAATCAGCGGCATTTTTTGCGCGGCGGCAGCTTGTCCCGTCAGTTGGGCGCGGATTGCCTGGGAAAGGTCGCCGGCGCTGCCCGGTGCGGCCAGGTCTTTTTCCATCAGCAGCCCGATGACCGTATCGTTGACCACCTGGCGGGTTCCGATCTGGGCGGCAATGCTTTCTGCCGTGCCTTTCAACGCCGCGATCGCTTGCGTATTATTGGGGTTGTAGACTACTTCCAGATTAGCGCCGTATCCCATTGACACGGCCTCGGTGAAATTGGCCGGAAAGCCGATGAAACCGTCCAGCTTTTTATTTTCAACATCCTGTTTTGCTTTGTCGTAGTCTTTGAGCCAGATAATTTCAGGTTCGCCCGGTTTGAGGGCTGACTTGTCTTTAGTTTCCATTGCTGCCAATAATTGATAACTGATGGTGCCCGCCGGCTCGCGGGTAGCAAGATTGATCACCAGCCTGGTATCCTGACCGCCGATATCGGACATCGTAAAATTAAACAAAACAATAAAAAAGAAGGGGAAAAGTAT
>PMBW01000233.1:1445-3263 GCA_003153075.1 Dehalococcoidia bacterium
CCGACAACTGTAACCCCGACCATGACAGCGATCTCCACGCCCAATGTGGAAAAACTGCCGTTATTGATCAAGGTTTTATAGGCGTTATTCGCATAAGTGTTGATCGATATTTTGCTGAATGCGTACAGCGTGGTTCCTTTCGATATTGTGAAGAAAGTGCCGCCCAGCATTGTCATGCTCATTGTGAAGAATACACCTATCCAGGTGGCAGCGTCCTGGGTTTTCACCATCGAAGCGATCAGCAGTCCGATCGCGCTGCAAGCCGTAGCGAAAATCAGGGCAAATATCAGCGATTCGACGAAGGTCAGCGGCGTAAAAATCCGGAAGACCGCATATGATAATACCAGCAGTATCACTGTCTGGATAAATCCCCGCAGGACATTGGCCAGGAATTTTCCAAAGAAAAGTTCGCCGATCGTTAAATGCGTGGTCAGCAGCCGTTCCAGTGTGCCCCGGCGGCGTTCGTCAACCAGCGTTGCAGCAGCGAGGCTGATGGAGAACAACACGTACATCGTTATGATACCGGGCAGAAAATCATTTACCATGTTCGGTTTGCTGCCGACGGATACTTCATCGATTCCCACTAAGGGGTCTTTGCTCTCCCGGTTCAGGAATTGCATTGTGGTGACCGCAATCTGCGCCGGCGGAATATTTTTCCCGGCCAGCGCCTGACTTACCTGGTCGGTGACTGTGAATTGCTGGTTGATCTCACTGACCAGCCCGCGTACGATGCTGGCCACGATCTGGCCGTCCTGCCCGCCGTTACCGCGCTGCATGATCGTCAGTTCCGCAGGTTGCCCCATGTTTAATTTATCGGAGAAATCCGCCGGGATCAGAAATACCATAGTCAGGTCCGAGCGGTTCAATTTACTATCCGCGTCGGCGCGGGTCAGCAGCTGCAATTCCAGGCTGTCCTGTTTTTTAATATTATCCAGCAGTTGCCGGGCATAGGTTCCGTTCGTGTCTTCATTGACAACATAAGCCGTGCCGTGAAAAAGCCCCTGACCGCCGAAGGCGCCGTAAATCAGGGCAAAAGTGACAATCGGCAATAGCAGACTGAATGCCAGGTCGGCTTTATCTTGCAGATAGGTTCGTGCTTCTCGCAGGGCAACTATTAAGGCGTTTTTCATTGTTCTTTTAATCTCGCAAGCTTCTGCCGGTCAACTTCAGGAAAACGTCCTCGAGCGTCACCTTATCCGGGTCGCCGATTTGACTCCTCAGCCGGAGGGGGGTATCCATCGCCACTATTTTCCCGCCGTCCATGATGGCCACGCGGTTACAAATATGGTCTGCTTCTTCCATATAATGGGTAGTGTACAGCACGGTCAGCCCTTTATCGCGCAGGTTAAATATCGTCTCGAAAATCTTGTTACGGGATTGCGGGTCAATGCCCACCGTCGGCTCATCCAGAATGAGTAATTTGGGGCTGCCCATCAGCGCAATGGCCAGATTAACGCGGCGTTTCATCCCCCCGGAGAATTTGGCGATCTTTCCTTTGGCTCTTTCGGTTAGTTCCATTAAAGCCAGGTTGTTCATAGCCTGCGCTTTTGCTTCTCTGCCGTTCAATCCTTCCATCCGCCCGAAGAAAACCAGGTTGTCCAGCGCGGACAGGTCTTCGTACAGCGCCAGGTCCTGGGGACACACACCAATCAGACTGCGCACCTCTGCCGGGTTTTTGCGTACGGAAAACCCCCCGATGGTGGCATCTCCGGCATCGGCTTCCAGTACCGTGGAAATAATGCGGATCGTCATCGTCTTGCCGGCGCCGTTCGGGCCGAGCAGTCCGAAAATTTCTCCCTTACCGATCGTAAAAGAGAC
>PMBW01000364.1:0-1801 GCA_003153075.1 Dehalococcoidia bacterium
GGACATTTATCAGCGAAGAATTACCTAATGCAGCGCGGTCGTTATTTCCGCTGTCAGATAAAAAAGAGGATAACTTCGCCGCCGGAGCTTCGATGGGCGCGTACGGCGCCTACAAACTGGCGCTGCTAAAGCCTGATCGTTTTGCTGCCGCGGCCGGCATTTCCGGCACTCCCGATATCAATCAGTTGATTGCCATGGGCAGGCAGCAGCCCGCGATGAAGAAGAGACTGGAAGGCGTATTCGGAGATTTGGACAGCATACCGGGTAGTGAAAACGATCTTTTGTTTGTAATGAAAATGCTGAAGCAGGAAAATGTAGAGATCCCGAAATTATATCAATGCTGGGGGAAAGAGGATATGAGCTATCCGCTGCATTTAAAAATGAAAGCATTTGCGCAAGAGCAGGGGATAGCCGTGACTTTTGAGGACGGTCCGGGAGAACATTCCTGGCCGTACTGGGATGCCAGTATCCGGAGAGTTTTAGAATGGTTGCCATTGAAAAACACGATGGTTTGAAAATAGTCCCGCCGTTTTCCGGTAGATCAAGATATTTTCCCTCATTTTCAACGCTTCTCGTTCTTCCTGACAATCAGCGCTACGACGCCGAGCGCCAACGTTAGAAGACAGAAAAACGCTTCCGCGATGATCAATTGTGTTTTATCGGACGGAGATAATGAATTGCGGTAAATTGTCAGCATCACGGCATACAAAATTTCCAGCGCGATAAAGATAAAAAAGGAGACGGATATAGCCTTGATCGTGCGGCGGGTGCGATCTGCTTTACTGTCCGCATCACTGAAGGCCTCCGGCCGTTTATCCTGATATTCCATCCGCCAGAAGTGCGCGCTGGCCATCCGGCCCAGGTATTCCCAGCCAAACTGCTTGTAAGTGGCAATGTAATCCTTGCGCGGTGAAACCTGCGGGTCGTAAACGAACCGGTATTTCTTCGGCTCACCGCGTGTAAAGGTCATGTATATTGAGCTCCACTGCCGGAAACGTCCGGTCTGCCACCCCTTCGCGGCCATCTTTTCCAGCCAGTTTTCATAATCGGCCGGCGCTACATGGCGGAAAGCGGAAAACCACACTACCTTTTTATCTTTCATAACAGTCCCTCCGAATTACGGTGCAGTTCCGTGATGCGCAACGCCTCTTCCCGCAGGATGCCGCGTCCCAGCGGCGTGATGACATATATTTTCCGCCGGTCTTCTTCTTTCACGGCTTCGATCAGGCCGTCGCTCTCCAGTTTCCCCAGACTGGAATAAATGGTCCCGGCGCCCAGCACGATGCGGGCATCCGTCAGCTCTTTGACATGCTGCATGATGCCGTAACCATGCCGCTCCTGTTTCAGCGAAAGTAAAATGTAAAACATCGTTTCGCTCATCGGCAGATAACGTTTACGGGCTTGCTCCAAAGTCAACATTGTCAGAACGCTCCTTTATATCACAATGCAATATAACACAACGTGATATAGTTGTCAAGCAAGCAGAAAAGATGGCTGTGGTATGATGGAAATTAGGGTGGACGCAGGGAGGAAAATGTATGAGTAAATCCAGGGTAGCGGCAGTCAGGTGCACAACTTATGAAAATGACGAGGTGCTGAAAAGCATTAAACGGGGGATCGACCTGCTGGGCGGGATTTCCCGATATGTTAAACCCGGCGAGAAGATAGTCCTGAAACCCAATCTCCTGATGGGCGCTGACCCGGAAAAATGCGTGACAACGCATCCCGCGGTGCTGAGAGCAGCGGGACAATTATTTAAAGAAGCGGGGGCTGCGGTTTATTACGGCGATTCTCCCAGCTT
>PMBW01000364.1:1843-5735 GCA_003153075.1 Dehalococcoidia bacterium
TTCCTGCGTTATACCGGCGCGGTTAAAAACCAATTCGGCTGCGTGCCCGGTCTGCTGAAAAACCAGTATCATTTTAAGATCCCCGACCCTTATGATTTTTCGGCCATGCTGGTGGATATTAATACCCTGATCAAACCCCGGCTTTACATCATGGACGGCATTATTGCAATGGAAGGCAACGGCCCGCACAGCGGCAAGCCGAAACAAATGAATGTATTATTGCTCTCCACCGACCCTGTTGCACTCGATGCTGTTGCTTGCCGCATCATTGACCTGAACCCCGAAGTGGTGCCAACCTCAAAGTTAGGAGAAAAGGCCGGATTGGGAACTTACCACACTGAAAATATTGAAATTGCCGGCGAACCGATAGCGTCTTTTATGGATAAAACCTTTGTAGTAAACCGGACTGCGCCGGAACCTGAGAGAAAACGAAAATATGCCAGGAATTTTATCAAAAACCGGGTAACTTCGAGACCGGTGATCGACAAAACGAAATGTACGCGCTGCGGCACATGTATCTCGATGTGTCCGGTAGAGCCCAAAGCGGTGGACTGGCACAAAGGCGATAAGACCAGGCCGCCGAAATATAATTACAACCGGTGTATCCGCTGCTACTGCTGCCAGGAGACCTGTCCGGAAGGCGCTATCTCCATCGCCAGCCCATGGCTGGCAAGATTGGCAACCCGCCGCCGGCCTGTTGCAGCAGTATAAAAAAAGCCGGCTGCCCTGTTTCGGCAGCCGCCCCCGACGGCGGTTTTGTACCAACCGCTTGATCTGCTTACTTTAATTCCGGTATCCGGCGGGTCAGTTCTGTCCAATCTGTGCCGATTGCTGCTTGAATCAGATTGGTCACTTTTCCGAACACCGGTGGCGGCAAGGCTTGCTGCCAGATCCTGGTCATGTTTTCCCTATCGTTGTCCCCGATCAGCGGGTAAAGCCATGCCACTACTTCGGGGAAGCGCTCCTGGGGAATTTTCTGCGCCATCTTGCCGATGATCATACCCTGTTCAGGCAGGGGTATCCGTTCATTAAAGATCCGGTACAGGTGCGCTTCTTCCTTGTTTAGATGAAATTGCAGATGGAAATTAAAGATCGCGGTCGCCCGCGCGATGTCCAGTTTATCCTTACTATCTACCGCTTTATCCAGCGCGTTATATTGGCTATCGAGACCGCGGTGGTCCCGCTCATACGCTTCCGCTACCAGCGGCGCAACTTTTTCCACTGCCGGGAAGACCTGTTCTTCTTCGCCGCCGGCATGCCAGACCAGCGCCTCATTGAAGAACTTGTAACGCTGTACCACCATGTCTAAACTGCTGCCTTGACGAACTGCAGTGTACGCCGACGTGTCCATTGCCGCCAAATCTTTGCGGAATGCGTTGTGAATTGCGCGAATTGCGTCCAGCGGAACAGCCATTTACCCACCCCTTTGTTATCTATATTTTGCTGAAGAAATGGGCGGTGAAAACATGTCCGCCAAAACCAACCGGGGCGATGATCATGCGCGCTTTGATTGTTTTCTCCGTCTTGATGTTTTTAAATCTGACTTCGACGGCGCTGGCGGTCAATTTTTCCGAGGCGTCCATATAAGCCTTAATGACGATATCCTGATCTGCTTCGATCACATCCGAAAGCGGCGCTTCGGTATCCGCCCATTCCTTCGGGGACTTGTAACCCAGCATATCCGCGAACTTCTTGTTGCAGACTTTATGAGTATCGTCAAGATATAGATAAATGCCCTGTCCGGATTTCTCCAGGACCGGTTTCATTTGTTCCGCGATCCCTTTTACCAGGTCTTCGTGATGCTGCTGTTCATCCATCGTTAACCTCCTTGCTTGAACATGCCTTATCTTACAATCCGGAACATCGCAAAAGGATAAAATCAAAACGAAAAAAGTTACAGTGTTGTGACATTTTGAAAAAGCGAACAGCCTTCAGCTATCAGCTTTCAGCAATTTAAACGAAAGAGAGATTGAAGCACAGACTCGGTAATATTTACGTCACTGGAAAGATCTGCTGCCAATGACGCATTTGTAATAAGTATTGACACCCAAAATAAAGGTATCAGTTCCATCCCGATGAAAATCGGGATCCAGTTCAAATGGTAGATTCCGGCTTTTTTAACAACAAACAAAATGAGGCAGTTGTAATAAATCGTGGAATAACCTGAGCGCTGCTGGCGGTTAAATCTTCGCTTTTTTCCCGGCAGGACGTTTCGCGATTTTCGGCGGCAGTGACTTCGTGAATTCGAAAGACCTGTCCAGCCAGTGCTTGAAAAATGTTTCTTGACCGGCTACCGCGACCGGTATTGCCACATAGTCTTTCATGACACGGCCCATTGGAGTGAACGGTTTTACATCTTGCTGTTCTGTGGAGATTTCTTTTTGGTCGGCTGCGGAAAGACGCAAAATAATGGTGTCTTCATGCACGCCAGTGAACATCCTGCCGTTCGCAAAGAAAGTGGGCGAACCAAACATTTGACGCCGGTCGCAATTATAGTGCCGCATTAGTTTTTCGAGCTGGATGATCAGTTCTTTGCTGGCTTTCTTCCAGGGCATATGAGTTCCACCTGATGAAGTAAGGAGCGAGGAACAGCCTTAAATCCGCGGCTTGCGCGTCCGTCTTTTTTCAGCGACTTTAATACGGGCCAGGGCGCGGCGCAGGGACGCTTCGGCGTTGGCGGTATCTACTTCTGCGGCTGTTCGGCCGACTAAACTCTCTTCGGCGCGTTTTTTGGCGGCTTCGGCGCGGGCGATGTCAATCTCATCGGCGCGTTCGGCCGCATCAGCTAATATGGTGATATGGTCGGGGGTTACTTCCAAAAATCCCCCGGAAACCGCCAGCGAGTATTCTTCCGTGCCTTTTCTGACCAGCACTTCGCCCGGCTTGATCATCGTCATGATCGGCGCGTGGTGCGGCAGGATGCCCAGTTCGCCGTCAACACCCGGCACCATGACGATATCGGCGTCTTCCGAGAAGACCAGCCGTTCGGCGGTGACGATATCAACCTTGATAGTCATTATGCCTGAGCTCCCATCTTGGCGGCTTCCGCGACCACATCATCGATCGTACCCTGCATGAAGAAGGCCTGTTCCGGCAGCGCGTCGTGTTTGCCGTCCAGGATCTCTCTGAAACCGCGCACGGTTTCTTCGCGCGGCACGTATCTGCCGGCGCGTCCGGTGTAGGCTTCCGCCACGAACATCGGTTGGGAAAGGAACCGCTGGATCTTGCGCGCGCGGGCGACGGTCACCTTATCGTCTTCGCTCAATTCTTCGATACCGAGGATGGCGATGACGTCCTGTAAATCTTTATAACGCTGCAGCACTCTTTGTACTTGCAGTGCGACATTGTAATGGTCCTGTCCCACGATCGCCGGATCAAGCACGCGAGAAGTTGATGTCAGCGGGTCGACGGCGGGGTACAGACCCTGCTCGGCGATGGAACGTTCCAGCGCGATGACGGCATCGAGGTGGCCGAAACTGGTAACCACGCCCGGGTCGGTATAATCGTCAGCCGGCACGTAAATAGCCTGGAAGGAGGTAATGGAACCGCGTTTTGTAGAGGTGATGCGTTCCTGCAGTTCACCCATTTCCGTAGCCAGCGTCGGCTGGTAACCCACGGCGGACGGCATACGTCCCAGCAGCGCGGAGACTTCCATACCGGCCAGCGTGTAGCGATAAATATTATCGATGAACAGGAGCACGTCCTGCCCTTCTTCGTCGCGGAAAAATTCGGCCATCGTCAAACCGGTCAATCCGATGCGGAAACGCACGGCCGGGGGCTCGTTCATCTGCCCGAAGACCATTACGGTTTTGTCGATGACGCCGGAGGCTTTCATTTCATTCCAGAGGTCGTTGCCTTCACGGGAACGTTCCCCGACACCGGCAAAAACAGA
>PMBW01000364.1:5767-5979 GCA_003153075.1 Dehalococcoidia bacterium
ATAACTTTCAAACCGGTCTCCAGCAGTTGCGGAGCGGTTTCCTGTTCGACAAATGAGGGCGGGGGACGGTGGATAGACCAGTTATCGGTCGCTTTGACCGCACCGGCATTATCGATGGCCGTGCCGGTAACATCGAAGAGCCTGCCGAGGCAGCCGCGTCCGACCGGTACCGTGATCGGTAACCCGGTATCGATGACTTCTGTCCCGCGCGC
>PMBW01000173.1 GCA_003153075.1 Dehalococcoidia bacterium
ATCCGAATATCGAAACTCTAAACAAAATCGAATAATAAAAGTGCCAAATGTAACCGGGTGAAAGCCGCTATCCATACTGCCGAAAACCGTATGTTAGTCCCCTCTCTCTTGTTGAGAGAAGTTCAGGATGAGGGTGAGGTTCTACAAAAGCAAACTCCCAATCTCAAACCAACCGCCCTTTACAATTATCCTCTCCATACCCTATCATCAATTCAGGAACAAAATCAGGAGCATCAACATGGCAAAAATTGTATTGATCGGCGCCGGCAGTCATTTCTTCGCGCGGAATATTATCACCGATATGCTCTCCTATCCAGGATTAAGGGAGAACACGATCACACTGGTCGGTCATATCCATCAGGAACCCGTAGAACTGGTGGCGGCTTTCGCCCGGAAAATGGCGCAACAGCACGGCTTCAATACTAAAATTAAGTCCACGATGAACCGCCGTGAAGCACTGCGGGGCGCGGACTATGTGCTGGTCGCTATCAAAGTCGGCGGCGCGGCAGCCGGTCAGGCAGACAAAAAGATCACCGATAAATTCGGCGTCGATGAAAGCGCCGGCGATACCATCGGCCCGCTGGGCGTCTTCTTCGGCTTGCGCAATGTCCCGGTTATCCTGGATATCTGCCGCGATATGGCCGAGCTCTGCCCGCAGGCTTTGCTGATAAATTATACTAATCCGCTGGCGATCATCGGCTGGGCGGTCAGCGATTATACCAAAATCAAAAATGTCGGTATCTGCAACGGCGTACAAAGTACCGCTGCCGACCTTGCTAAATACCTTAGCATCCCATTAGATGAACTTTCCTACTGGATCGGCGGTATTAATCACATGGCCTGGTTCCTGCAGCTGCAATGGCGCGGGCAGGACGCCTATCCTTTACTGAGAGAGAAATTCCAGGACCCGGCAGTTTATTCCGGACCCAAAGCCCATGTCTTCGGGGCGGATATTGTCCGCGCGGAGGTTTTTAAGGTGTTCGGATATTACTGCACGGAAACCAGTCCGCATCTGTCTGAGTACCTGCCTTACTTCCGCAAGCGTCCGGAATTGATCGAAAAATTTAAACTGACCATGACCGTGCGCAATGACGCAGAACGGGAGAAAATGCGCCTGGAGAAAGATGCCGAACTGAGGCGCACTGCTGTATCTGAAGAAGAGCTGCCCGTCAGCCGAAAAAACGACTACGGCATCGCGATCATCAACGCGGTTGAAACCAATACACCCACACGGGTTACCGGCAACGTACGCAATACCAGCCTCATCACCAATCTGTCGGAGGGCTGCTGCGTGGAAGTGCCGTGCCTGACGGATAAAGAAGGCTTGCACGCATGTTATGTCGGGGATCTGCCGCCGCAACTGGCCGCCCTGAACCGCACCAATATCAACGTCCAGGAAATGGCCGTCCGTGGAATTGTCGAGGGAGATAAAGCCAAGGTCTTCCAGTCGATCCTGCTCGACCCGCTGACCTCCGCCGTGCTCACCATCGATGCCACCCGCCGCATGGTCGATGAACTGTTCCAGGCCAACGCAGAATTTACGAGAGGGTGGAAGTAAAGGCATCCTGACTTGTTACGAATTTGTTATTTTTTCCCCTGATTTGTTATTTGTTTGTAACTATTCGAGAGCTAGAATACTGTAGCGGATGCTATTTTAATAAGAAGGGGAAAAATTATGGAAAGAGAAACGGTAAAAACCTATGACGATGTGTTAGAATCGATCGCCGTATTTAACAAAAGCCTGGCACAAAGTAAACGTTTTAGAGAACAGATCCGCTTTTTCCAATCATGGTATTACGTGCCCGAATTAGATGCCGTGGGGCCGAGCAAATTCATCCGCTATAAAGGGATGACAGGGTTTGATTATATCAGAACCTATTCTGCGTTGGACGGCCGAGTTGCGGAACCGGTCCTGGCCAAGTGGTTCGTCCGTCTCGAGGATAATTCGCCGGAAGCAGTCTGGGTCAGACAACGGGTCGACCAATTGCTGGGTCATTATGGAAAAACTGCCAGCAACATCACCAAATTCAGCGCGCCTAAGGGATGGAGTATCGAAAAACAGGTCCAGCCGACCACACCGGCAGATGTTCAGGATCTCAATCCGGTGAATGCTGCGAATTTAGTATTAGATGGTATCTGGCAGGAATTTTTAACTTTGCCTGCGGAAGACCAAAAAGCATTAGCGGATCGTATTACCAAGTATAACCGTTGATTTCTTGCGGCTCATACTAAGAGTGAAAATCAAAGGCACTCCGGTCGATCCTGCACGATCCGGTGATCGATGTTGCGCTCACCATTGTAGATTTACTTTGTTCTCCTACTATGTATTGCTCCCCCCGATTATACCCACTTAACTATTCGAAAAATTGTTCGTATTCCAGCTGCTGTGATTCTTCTTGCAATATACTATCTATAGTGATATTATTGGCGCTGTCAAGTGAAGTTTTTGATTATGTTTGGCAATCATCGCTTGAATTTTGTCAACTTTTAAGTTAACATGATACTTAGAAATATAAAAACAGGATTCGTCTACAACATTTATGCTGTAGTCCTCAATAATGGGGACTGCCCGGCTGAAGAGTTTTTAAAGCAGCTGGAGCAGAAAGACGGGGCTTCTTACAAGTCATTGGCGCATCTAATTCTTCGTCACGCTGATTACGGGCCGCAGAGAAACAAGGAGAAATCCAAAATCGTTGAAGGACGGGGAAATCTGTTGGAATTTAAAACACGAAATGGAGACCGCTTGATGTATTTCTATTTACCCGGGCATAGAACTATTTTGACGCATAGTTTCCATAAGGGCGGAGTTACATCTTCAGAATATGATCGGGCAGAAAAAATCAGAGATCAATATTGCAGGGAGGTTGAAAATGGCAAATAATGATACCGAATGGACATTTGCGCAATCCCTTAAGCAATACGAAAATGATCCTGAGTTTGTCGCTGACGGACTAGCTCTCGACTATACCGAAGAAATGCTGAAAATCATGGAAGAAAGAGGCCTCAGTCAGACCTGGCTAGCCGAAAAAATGGGGGTTTCCCGCGCGCATATCTCCCGCATTCTCAACGCCCAGCCTAATATGACATTGCTNNATTAAAAGAGGACAAACATCAAAATGCTCCGGCAAAAACTCATCCGCCCGATGACTTTTACCAATTAACAAAGAAGCGGCAATCAGGAAAAGATATTCTGGTGGTTCGTGAGAAACGGAAATAATTTAACAAATAGTATTTGTTCATGATGATTTAAGGGCATATCACTGCTGTAACCGCCACCTTAATCACGCATCCCCCCGGCCTCATGCAGTATAATTAAAGGTAGGCAGAAGATGGGAGGAGGTTAATATGTACGGTTTGCATTATGTCGGGGGCTGGTGGATGGTGGGGATGGTCGTGTTCATGGTTTTAATCTGGGGCGGGCTGGCTGCTTTGGCGATCTTGAGCTTCAGATGGTTCATGAAACACAATTCGACGGTGGAAAAACAAACCCCACTGGATATCGCCAAAGAGCGCTACGCCAGGGGTGAGATCACCAAAGAACAGTTCGAGCAGATCAAGAAAGACTTGAGCTGAACGGAGACTTCTATCACATACTTATTTCCAAATACGCTATAATATGTTAATTAAATCGTTTAGCGATACCAAAATAAAAAAGAGGAGTGAGTAAAAATGGCAGAAAAATGTGGATGCGGCGGCTGCGGCGCAGCGGCGAAACCGGTAAAGAAGGAAGAGAAGACCGTCAAAAAAGCAGCGAAATAGCAGCGATCGTAGAAAGGGGGTATAAAAGCCCCCTTTTTCATGCCTATTTTAATCAACACCGTTAAAAAGACAATTTGGGAGGCACATTATGGCTTACACATTAGCGATCGGGGCCAAAGCCCCTGATTTCTCCCTGCCTGCCACCGACGGCAAAACCTACAAACTCTCCGACTTTAAAGACGCTAAAGCTCTGGTAATCTTCTTCACCTGCAACCACTGCCCGTTCGTGAAAGGCTCGGATGAAGTCACCCGGCAAACCGCCGAAAAGTACATGAAAAAGGGCGTCAAGTTCGTCGGAATTAACTCCAACAGCGAACATACCCACTCCGACGACAGTTTCGACCACATGGTCGAGCGGATGAAAGAGCACAAATTCCCCTGGCTCTATCTTTATGATAAAGACCAGAAAGTCGCGCTGGCCTACGGGGCATTAAAAACACCGCACTTCTATATCTTCGATGCCAACCGCAAGCTGGTCTATACCGGACGCGGCGTGGATAACCCGCGGGAAACCAATAAAATGACCGTTAATGACCTGGACAAGGCTTTAGGCGAGCTGCTTTCCGGCAAGCCGGTCAGCGTGCCGCTGACCAATCCTATCGGCTGTAACATCAAATGGGAAGGAATGGACCAGCATTGGATGCCCGCCGAAGCCTGCGATCTGGTTTGATAGTCTCCAAATATTCTAACATTATGTATACTATTACAGGTGGTGACCGGCAAAGTCACCACCTGTAATTCATCTTAAAATTGATGCACTCTCCCTAATGAGGATCGATGACGATCAGGTCGTACATTTGCTTCGAATGGCTCCTATACTTTACTTCGAATTGCTCCGTAAAGTACCTCCGACTGCGGTCTACGGAAGTATCTCCGGTTTTAAACCTACGAGGAGTGACAAATAAAAATATCAATCCAAAACCCTTTAACCCTTGATCATCTCCAGAAAAGCCTCGATCCTTGTGCGCAACTGCCCCGCATCCTCGTCACTGTAATCAGTCTCGATGCGTAACAGTGGAATACCCTCCTTTTCCAGCCGTTTTTCCATCTTGACCGCTTCATTGGCATAGGTATGGCAGAATTGCAGATTGTAATGGATCACGCCGTCGACCTNNAGGTCACTGAAGAACCGCGTGCCGGTGCATGATTCCTCACACACTACCACCGCTCCGGCAGTTTCGATCAGGTGATGCAGTTTCCAGTTGGGAATTGCCATCGGGCTGCCGGAAATCAGGATGCGCGGGGCATCAACCGGAGCCACGCCCTGCCCTGCCGCTACCCGCTTATCCAGTTCATCGCACAAAGTGTTGAGCATCTGGGTATCGCGTTTGGCATCGTCGTAAAAAGATACCTGGGTCGCCAGCAGCGCATCTTTACCGCTGATCGGAACCGGACTGGTTTTACGCAGGTTATAAAGCCGCTGTAAGGCAATGCGGCGTTGATTCACTAAATCGATCGCCCCACCCAGTTTTTTCGCAGTGATCTTGTTCCCGGTCAATTTCTCGATGACATCTTTAAACTCTTCAACTTCACCCTGCCAGAGCCGGCGGCTGCGCTCGGTTTTCTTGTTCGGAACTTCCATTACGTACACCGGCTGGTACTGTCCCAGTATCTCGAACATCTTTTTCTTACCGTCGCAGGTTGTTTCTCCCACGATCAGATGACTGGCCTGCACATAAGGGCAAACGCGCCCCAATTTAAACCCGAAGGAAGATTTGATCAAAGCGCAGGTATTACGCGGCAAAACTTCCTCTGCCATCGGCACGGAAAATTGCGTGCCTGCGCACAATCCCACCGGAATACCGCCTGCCGCCCAGACCAGCTCTTCCGGCACAAACACACAATAAGTCGCTACCACTTTACCGCCGTTTTTGGCGTGTTCTCTTAACTCATGCACACGGATACCGTGGATATCCCCCACCACGAAATCGTAAAAACCCATCCCTGCTGGACGGTTTTTCTGCGAAAGGTAAACCTCCTGGAAAATCGGCCCCAATGCATTGAGCAGCAGATCATGAGATTTCAGGTCTATATTTAATTCCGTCCACATCTGGACATTATCGTTCGCCATTAATTTATTCTCCTTTAATACTCCTAAAAATAAAAAACGATGGGCGGAAACCTCCGTACATCGTTTAAGCCGTTCTCTACCGACCAAAAAAGACTAAAACACAGTAATCCCCCGGATTATCTGATAGCGGAGGTCATTCGAGCAGATGACTGATGCAAAACTTGCACCGGTTCTGCAGTCTCAGACTCAGGTGAAATGAAGGCGCCGGAAATCAGCCATACTCTCTCCTCCTTTTTAGACTATGAGCCTATTATACCGAATTTCTGGATTTTGTGTGTTTTATTTTATTCGCTGCATTATGGCGTTTAGATAAGCATGTGATCAAAACCAATGGCGTCAGGGAGGCAATCGTTACATCCGGCTATCGAAAATATGCGCAGCGCAGGCATCTCTATATGTGCGTGACTTTTTAAGAGTACAAATTATTTGAATTTAGTATGTTGTGCTTGTTTGCAAAAGGTCGATAGTTTCTTAGATCGTTTATAGGAAACGGGATCCAGTTAGCAATCGGGTTAAAAACAGAGAACCAACCTGTTGTCTATTTCACTATTTTTGAAATCTCTTTAAAGTTCCTATTTTCTGCGGTTTTCAGTAATTCGAAAAGCGCTGTTTCCACGCTGGTCACCTGCGCGCCCATACCCCGCATTTTGTGCACGGCGACTTTCTTATTATCCAACGTTCTTGAAGCTACACAGTCTGCCACCACCTGCACCTCGAACCCCTGCTTGACCAAATCAGCGGCGGTTTGATACACACAGACATGCGTTTCGATTCCCGCCACCAGTATCTGGCTCCGTTTCAGGTTCTTTAACGTTTGCATTATTTCGATATCGCCGCAGCAGCTGAAGAACATCTTCGCCAGCGGTTTTGCCTCCGGTAAAAGTGTAATTACATCGGGGATGGTCGCCCCCAGGCCCTGCGGGTATTGTTCGGTCAAAACCACCGGTATCCCCAACGCAATTGCGCCCTTAATAAGCTTTTGCAGATTGATAATCAACTGTTCTTTGTTCGCCATCACGCGGGTCAGTTTCTCCTGCATGTCGATCACCAGCAATATCGTATTTTCACGGGAAAGCATTTATATCTCCTTATTTCATCGTTGAATTATTTATAAATATAATGGGCCGCTATCTCCAGCCTCGATACCGATAATACCCATCCCGCGTACGCTTGTCAATTTTTTAATACCCTTAAACCAATCCAACTAAATGCTTACCTGATTTTCGGACCCTCTCCGGCGGTAAACCATTGACAATCGATAACTTCTAGCTTTAATTGCTAACGTACTTAACTTGTGAATTGATGCCTTCAGGCGTATAATTGACCTCATAAATACCACATTTTACAAAATATTCAGGAGGATTTTTAGTGGCAAAGATCGTATTGATTGGTGCTGGTAGTTTTAAATTCGCGCGGGACATTATCACCGACATTCTGTTATATCCCGAGTTGAGAAATAATACTATCACGCTGATGGACATTGACAATGAACGTTTGGAATTGATGACCGCTTTCGCTAAAAGAATGATAAAGCAGCACGGTTTCAAGACTAAAATTACATCGACCCTTGACCGCCGCGAGGCATTGGACGGCGCGGACTTTGTCATCACCGCCATCCGGGCCGGCGGCTGGAAACCCGTCCTTAACGGCCGCAATATCTCAGTTAAATACGGAGTAGAAGCTTCTCCTGATGCTTTAGGCACCGGCGGCGTCTTCGGCGCGCTTCGTCAGATACCGGCGATATTAGACGTTTGCCATGACATGGAAGAACTCTGCCCGGACGCATTACTTATGAACTATTCAAACCCCATGGCGATGATCTGCTGGGCCATCAATGACTACTCCAAAATCAAAGCGATCGGTCTGTGCCCCAATGCCCCCTCCGCCGCCAAGAGACTCGCTGATATGCTCGGCGCCGACATGAAAGACGTATTCTACTGGGCAGCCGGCATTAATCATTTCTCTTTCTACCTCGAATTCAAGGTCAAAGGCAAAGATGCCTATCCGGTGCTCAGAGAAAAGTTCAAAGACCCCAGGGTCTATTTAAAACCGAACTACCTGGGCAAAGGTATTGAGGTCGACCGCGTCGAAGTTGAAATGCTGCATAATTTCGGTTACTTCACCAGCGGCAGCCAGGCCCATCTNNCATCTTGATGATTACGGCCCGATCTTTGGCGGCGCGCCGCAGGCTACACTCAATGAGAATAAAGAATTACGCGAACAACTTGCCAGCGGTTATAAATTTGAAATTACCGACGAGTACCGGTGGAGCAAACATGCCGCCGATATTATCCAGGCCATGCAGACCGGCACCCTGCGCAGGGTGGACGGCAACGTCAAAAATAAGGGCTTGATCACCAATTTATTACAAGGTTGTATCGTTGAAGTGCCCTGCATGATCGACAAGGACGGCATTCATCCCTGCTACGTCGGCAATCTGCCGCCCCAGTGTGCCGCCATGAACCAATCGAACATTTTTGAACAGGAACTCGCCGTCAGGGGAATTGTCGAAAAGGATAAGACCAAGATTTATCAGGCGCTTCTGCTTGACCCGTTATGCGCTACCAAACTCACCATCGATGAAACCCGCGCCATGGTGGACGAATTGTTCCAGAACGACAAACCCTTCCTGAAAGGCTTCAAATCCTCGCTCTAGATTGTAATTAATCTGAAGCGGTTTGGTTGGGCATAAGCAGAAAATCCAGAAGAGGGAGTGCTTTCGCACTCCCTCTCGTGTATCTGAAATACTGTGACATGAGATAACCGGTTTTACCCGCTTACATTTCAAACCTGATACGCAGGTTATCCAATATCAGGGCTGCTTCTTTTTCATTCATCTTGTGGATAATTACTTCCGTTAACTGCCCTACCAGAGGTAAATGCACGCGGTAATCGATCGTCAGCGTCACCTTGGTTTGATTTTCTTTTGACCGGAATGTGAAAGTCACTGTGCTGTCGATGGGGCCGGTATTTCTGGAGCTCAATAAAACATCCTGCAGACAATCGATACATTCACCGCTGCCGGTAAAGTGCATCCCGCCCATTTTGTAAGTCCAACGATAGCTGTAACCGCCGTTACTTAATTGTTTTTCATCTTTTATTTCATACAAACTGGGCCAGATCTGCGGCAGGTTACTCGGCTGACTGACGTAATTAAATACCTGCGTAGCGGATGCATTGATAATAACCTCATTTTCGACTCTAGGCATTGAAGACCCCACTTTTTTCAGTCGTTTAATTGGCAGATTCAATGTTTGTTATTATTACCAAAGATGTTATAGCAAACCCATCAGTAAAACAAGGATAGCAGATTAATTCGTTTAGGACAATAGCTAAAAAGTACAAATTACTGCGTCCATTCATCCGGGGATCTTCTTACTCCGAAATACCCGAGGCTGTAAAAAGAATCCAACAGGGCTGTTATTACTCATTTGGTCAACGCTATTCTTTAATTTCCCCAAAAAATAAATTGGATAAACCCGGGTTTTATAATACAAAAGAAATAGCGAGGATTTTAATNNTTGCTCGCGGGCATACGCTCAGAAGGAATTGGGGAAAATGGATTTCGGTCTCAGTGAAAAGCAGAAGATGCTGCAAATAATGGTCAAGGACTTCACCCGTAAAGAGGTGGAACCGCGCTGGCAGGAAATGGAAGCCAGCCGCCGGATTCCGGATGACCTTTTAAAACAGCTGAACGATATCGGCCTTTTTGGCATGTCCGTGCCCGCGCAATACAACGGCAATGACGCCGGCGGTTTTGCGCATTTGCTGGCGATCGAGCAGCTCGCCTACTCCGGCACTCCCGCCTGGTGGCCGGTCGCTTTCAATAACAGTCTGCCGGAGATCATTTGTAAATTCGGCACGCCGGAACAGAAACAGCGGTTTGTCAGCCCGATGTTCGATGGCGTAAAGTGCTTTAGTATCCAGTTCACCGAGCCTGATACCGGTTCGGACTCCCGTGCGCTTAAAACTACTTCCCGCACCGACGGAGACCACTACATCATTAACGGGCAGAAACGTTTCAGCACCTTTGGGGCCAGAGACGGCACTGCCATCGTCTGGACCAAAGACGAAGAAAGCGGCTGCACCGCCTTTCTAGTAGACAAAAACTGCCCCGGGTATACCGCACCCAAGATCTGGGAACTGATGGGAACCGGCGGTATTGAACCGGCGGATGTTTATTATACGGATGTGCGCGTCCATAAAGACCAGCTATTTCACAAGAAAGGAAAAGGCTTCGAAGCCCTCCTTTACTGGATTGCTGTCGAAAAAGTAGAAGGCTGTGTCGTCGCCACCGCAATGGCACAGGCTGCTCTGGACGAAGCGGTTAATTACTCGAAAAATCGGCTGGTCTCCGGAAAACCGATGTCAGACATGCAGGGCATCCGTTTCGAATTAGCAGATTTACACGCCAAAATTGAGGCCTGCCGCTGGATGACCTACCGGACAGCCATGCTGCATGAAACCGGCGACCCTTCTTTCCAGACCGAAGCCGCCGCATGCAAATTATTCGTTCAACCGGTGGTCAACGACGTGATCGCCACCGCATTGCGGCTGCACGGCGCCTATGGTTATACCAAAGAATTTAAAATCGAGCGTCTCTACCGCGCCCAACCCGGCAACGTCGTTATCTCCGTCAGTCTGGAAATAAATAAAGCGATTGTCGGCGCGTCCCTGCTGAAGTAACCGGCGCTAAGTTAATAAAATAATTAAAATTAATTACTTATGTAAAGTTACTTATAAAACAACCTGGTCAACCTGGAACCGCCGTGCTTTCCTGATTTCCCTGCGGTAACGTGCGGCTCAAAATTACTACTGAGAATGGAGAATAAAAAATATGACCGGCTATATCCCTGAAAAAGCTGATTTTGAAAAAGCCCTGGCGGATTGGTTTATTGAAGCTGAAAAAGAGGAAAACATCTTTGTTGATATCCGCGCCGATGATCTGCACGCCCGGGTCGGCGATTATCCGGGCCCGTTCCACCGGATGGCCACCTGCTGCGAAGTGATGTATGAAAATTACAGGCCGGCCGTCGATAAGATCCTGCAATTCCCGCCAAAAGGCAAAGGCGCCAGTATGGAAATCCGCTATGCCCTGCCGCGGGTGAACGTGCAGCAAAATACTGAAAACCTTCCTCCCGCACCGGCAAATTCATTCACCGTCAAATGTGAATATTGCCACGGCACCGGCAGGGACGTACGTAACCTGAACGCTCAGCAAAAACCTTGTCCGGCTTCAGGTTGCGGCGCGAAAAAACAGGGATTACATACACTCCCCGGTAAACAGGAAGATTACAGCGCCTGTAAAAAATGCAAGGGCAGCGGCGTCAAACCCGTCAGCGCGGCTAAAAACCAGCCGGTCGGCAACCGCTACGCACCGTGTCCGGATTGTAACGGAACAGGCCTCTGTAAACCGGAGTAGCCATCTTGTAAAAAATAATAGAAGGACAGGCCTCAGTGCCTGTCCTTCTTGTTATTAAACTCGTAACCGGTAACTGTTAACTTATTACTGAATACAGAGAACTCGTTTATTTAAAATTTTCATCCTCGATTTTGGCCAATGCCGCCAGCGCCGCGGCGCGTTTCTGCTTCCCGCTCGCTGAAGCATCTTCCGCGAATTCTCTTGTCAACCACAGATCGGCGGCCTTGTTCGCCCGGGTTTCAGATATCACTTTCGCGCCCATTGCCAAAATATTGCAATCGTTGATCAGTTTGCACATTTCCGCGGTGAACTCGGATTCACACAAACCCGCGCGGATGCCCTTGAATTTATTCGCTGTCAGGGATACTCCCATACCGCTTCCGCAGAAAATAATTGCCCTGTCCGCCACTCCGTTTTGAATGGCTTTTGCTGCTTTCGACCCCACCTCATAATAGTCAATAAAATGGTCGGGAGAATCTGTCCCGAGGTCAATAATTTCATATCCTTCACTTTGCAAATGCTCTTTCACGGCCTTCTTTAAAGGGAATCCAAATGGGTCAGCCACCATCACTACTTTCTTAGACATCTCTTGCTCCTTTTTTGTTGTCGGAGTCATTATATCACACCGGCGGGCAAAGCGATTAGCGCNNGCTGAACTATTGGATTTCACTAGTAGAAATCCCTCTTGCTTTAATCATAATTAACAAATTGTAAAATTTCTGTTAAAATATTGAGGAACCCATCAGCCCAGACTAAATGTAAAAAGAATCATTGATTTCCACAATACTTGAGAAGTTATTAGTGCTATACTAGAATCTTATAAAAGGCAAAATACTCAAGATGAAACTTCAGTTTTGTGTTAAATCAATATACTTTTCACAGAAAAGTAATAGCCGGAAAAACCGAGCGTCCCGCCGCTAATTTGCTATTGACACGAATTACTGAACATGCTAGAATACTGCAGCTGCAAAAAGGGGTATCATTAGAATGCGTTCTTATATCTTGAGACGGTTATTATTGATAATTCCGACCGTATTTCTTGTTACGCTTGTTGTCTTTTTCATGATCCGTTCCATCCCCGGCAGCATTGTAGATACTATCGTCGCCCAATATGAATACGTAACCCATGATGATGTCGTAGCTGTCAGGCACGAATTGGGGCTGGATAAACCCATTATTGAACAATATGGAGTATGGGTCGATCAAATTTTCATTCACGGCGATTTGGGCAAATCCATGATCAATAAAACCCCGATAATTGACAGTATCAAGGAAAGGTTCCCGGTCACGCTGGAACTCGGCTTGATAGGTTTGCTCGTAGCCCAGCTTATCGCTTTACCGATCGGAATCTATTCCGCTATCCGGCAAGATACTATCGGCGACTATTTTGCGCGCAGTTTTGCAATCGTATGCATCGCTCTCCCTAACTTCTGGTTAGCAACAATGGTAATCGTTTTCCCCGCATTGTGGTGGGGTTACATGCCGCCCATCATGCTCATCAAATTTACAGATAACCCGATCGGTAACTTGAGCATGTTCATTATTCCGGCAATCATTCTGGGTATGGGCATGTCCGGACAAACCATGAGAATGACCCG
>PMBW01000288.1:0-1578 GCA_003153075.1 Dehalococcoidia bacterium
CGGTGGTCCGATAACACTATTCTCCAAAACTTCTGACTGATACGCGTAGTTAAGTTTACCCAGCGCATATTGATAGCACTTGATAATCCCTTCTTTAGAATCGGTCAGTGTGCCGTCCAGATCGAAAAATATGTTTGATAACATTTAAAATGTCCCATTATCTATTTGTAGCATATTAACATTTGGCTTATCTGATGTAAAGCCGGATACTCTCCTTTTCCTTTCTTTCCTTTCTCTTACCCGATGGGATAACATATACACATGCAGGACTGCAGAAAATACGGGAAAGCTCCTTTCAATATTGCCGTTGTCCACGGCGGACCCGGCGCGCCCGGCGAAATGGCCCCGGTGGCGCGGGAACTCTCCGCAGACACCGGCATCCTGGAACCGCTGCAAACCGCAGATTCAATCGAAGGCCAGATTACGGAATTGAAAAATGTTCTGGAAAAATCCGGCAATCCCCCAATAATTCTGATCGGCTTCTCCTGGGGCGCCTGGTTAAGCTATATCTTTGCCGCGCGGCATCCTGCAAAGGTTAAAAAGCTCATTCTGATCAGCAGCGGTCCCTTCGAGGAAAAATATGTCAAGCAGATCACGCAAACCCGCCTCAATCACCTTGATCCCGAAGATAAGAAAGAGGCTTTATCGTTACTATCCGCGCTTGATTCCGGCGACTAACGCCTCGTCTTATATAATTAGTTAAATCATTTACAAGAAGTTCCTATGCAAATAAATAGCAAGGAGAGCAATGAACAACTCCGGAACACAAAAAGCAGCCTCGTTTTTCCGTTGGACGGCCAGAATTATCGGAGCGCCGGTTACGCTGATGCTCTTATATGTCTTTACTATCGCGAATATCAGTGAAATATTTTTTATGCGTATAGCCCATACTGCTCCGGGTATGCCGACTCATATACCTTTAACCGCGTACGCGGTTATCAGCATCATCTTTGGGCTGATTGTCCTGGCCGCTTATATCGCATCCTGGTGGAAAGAACGCCTCGGCGGAATTTTATTTGTCCTGGCTTCTTTCTCCATTATTGGCATGATGATATTTTTACGAATTGAGAATTCCCGTTACTTTCAGCCGCCGTCTTTCCAATGGACAACGGACTATTTAAAAGGGTGGTGGATGGAGTGGGCATGGACCGGCGGCCTGCCGCTGCTTGTTATCGGCATTTTATTCCTGATTACGTTCCGGTTATCGCGGAACAAAGCGGCTGTCATGGAACTTGAACCCGCGGCTTTAACTGAAAGTAAATCGTAAAATAATTTCTTACTTACCCTGTTTGGTTAATTCCGCGGCAATCTGTTTTGCCCAGGCATTGATCATGTTCCAATCGCGGGAATCACCTTGCTGGTCGGGCATTTTCTTCATGATCGCCCGCTCCAGGAAATTCAGTTTGTTCATATTAAGCGCGCCGTGAAAAACGGTCACGCCGCGTGGTTTTATTTGCGCTAAAACCGGTTCCAGTTTTTTCTGGAAACTCTGGTCTTTGACCTGTTCTGCCGGATCGCCTTTCCCCATCGGCCCGCTCGAAAATATCCAGGTTGGCCGTTCCGCCAGTATTTTCCAGT
>PMBW01000288.1:1606-2819 GCA_003153075.1 Dehalococcoidia bacterium
TATTCTGCTTTCCATGTGAAATCCTCTCTTTTTAAAGAATAGTGGAACAGGCGTCACTGCCTGTTTGGGGTGGATATATTGGCTCTCTGTGGATGGTTACTAATGGTCAATAGACGGAACTAACAAATTACTCTCGATAGCGCCCTTATTTTATGATTGAAATTGTGTGTTCAGAGGCTGAAGATTGTATCTATTTAATTGTGAGACCATTAGTAATTCTAATCATAAAAGATGACAAATACAAATTGAGCTTATTCTTTAAACGTAATCGGGCCTTTTTTATTGCCGTGCTTTTCAAAATAGACGAAATCACCCAGCTTCTTCCGTGTGTGCACCGGCGCTTCGTCCGGGTAACCGATCGCCAGCACGCTCACCAGTCTTTTCGTAAATGGGATTCCTAATATCCTTTTTATCCCAAACTGGACTGTCGGGTTTACCCAGCAGGCTCCCAGTCCCAGATCGTGGGCGGCCAGCCAGATGGCATAAGCGGCGATGGCCCCATCCTGCAACGGCAAGGTGCTCTTTAACCGGTCCGCTGCCACGGCGATCGCTAGCGGCGCCTGGTTCAGGAACGGCCCGATCACGAACGCCCGCGACATTTTTTTCTTCGTTTCGGGGTCGGTAATGACAATGAATTCCCACGGTTGACAGTTCACGGACGAAGGCGCCCAGCGCGCCGCTTCCAATAGCTTTTCGATCAGTTCCGGCGGCACCGGATGCGGTTTGAAACGGCGGATGGCTCTGCGCGTCCTGATTGCTTCCAGTAATTCCATTTACACCTCACAACACTCACCTATTACTTGAATCTTCTATTATTTTAACCTAAACAAGGAAACTTATTTATCAAAGATTACCGAATATAAAGGTTAGCGTCTGAACAATAATAAAATGGATTCCAATTTTACTGGAATCCATTTTTAGTCCTTGTTATTGCTGACCTGATCGGGAATCTATCATACTAACCGCTGGTAAGGACTATGTTCTTCTAATGTATATAGGAACCCGGCATCTAACTCAGAAAACATTGGCGGTGGGGTTGTTAACACCCTGGAAATGGCAAATTAAAACTGAAAAGCTGGATGCTGACAGCTGATAGCTACTTGTGGAACGTGATCTTCTGCCCGTCTTTCACTTTCCTGTAGAGTGTGGAAATATCCTTGATTTTACCGATGACGTTAACCACACTGGCCGGTCTGATCTCGTTTCCTTTGCT
>PMBW01000218.1 GCA_003153075.1 Dehalococcoidia bacterium
TATGCCATTTTATTCCTGACCGGCGCGACGATTACCGTCTCTCTGAACTCCATCGGCGGGCTGCTGATTTTCAGTCTGATTCTAAACCCGGCGGCAGCGGCTTACCAATTAACCTACAACATGAAAAAGATGTTCCTGCTGGCAGCAGCCTTCGGAGTTGCCTCCGGCTGGGCCGGACTTTTCCTGTCTTACATTTTTAATCTCCCCAGCGGCGCGACCATTGTCATCACATCCTCGCTGATCTTCGGCATTTGCGCCCTTTTTTCGCCGAAAAGAAAAAGCAGAAAAACAACGGTTAAAGCACTTCCGGAGAAATAAACAGATGGCTAAACAAGAATACTGGGAAAGCCGCTTCAACGCGGAAGGTAAAATCTGGGGCGAATCACCCAGTCAATCCGCGCAGGACGCATTGCGATTGTTTACCGCCCACCATGTTCAATCGATTTTAGTACCCGGTTCGGGTTACGGCCGGAATACGAGATTATTCTCAGCAGCGGGGCTGGATATCACCGGGGTCGAAATCTCCGAAACCGCTTTTGAAATGGCCAGGCAGTTCGACCCACGGTCAATATTTTACCACGGCACCGTCCTGGATATGCCCTTCGATAATAAGAAATACGATGCCATCTACTGCTTCAACGTCCTGCATCTTTTCCTTAAGCGGGAAAGGGAACTGTTTTTAGTGCAGTGCCACGGCAAATTAAAACCGCGCGGAGTTGCTTATTTCACCGTATTTTCCGATCAAGAAGATACCTTCGGGCAAGGCAAAGAAACCGAGCCTAATACCTTCGAAAGTAAACCGGGGCGGCCGGCGCATTATTTCAGCGAAGAGGACCTGCGGCAGCATTTCCGCAGTTGGGAGATACTGGAAACCGGTATAGTCCGGGACCCGGAAAACCACAGCGGACACCCGCATGTGCACATATTACGCTATATTTTTGTAAGAGGGAATTAAGGGTAACGATGACGAAAGCCTATTTTAACGCCCAGGCTGATATCTGGGATGAGAAAATTGCTGAAAAAGACACTTCCAGGCTGGAGTGCATCGCGGCTTGCCTGACGATCGAATCCGGAGCCACGATCCTCGATGTCGGCACCGGCACCGGTGTTTTCTTGCCCTACTTGCGGGATAAAGCAGGCGCTGACGGCAAGCTGATCGCCCTCGACCACGCGGAGAAAATGCTGCTAAAGGCTAAAGCTAAAAACCACCGGGGCAATATTAATTACATCTGCGCGGACATTGAGTACGTTCCGCTGGCAGAAGAGATATGTGATGCGGTGGTCTGCTACTCCAGTCTGCCGCATTTTCCAGATAAGTTACAGGCGCTGCAGGAGATAAAGCGCGTGCTGAAAAAAGACGGGCAAATTTTCATCTGCCATTCCTCCAGCAGGGAGCATATTAACGGCATCCACCGGCGGATCCCCACCGTGCAAAACGACCTGCTGCCGGACGCCATCGAGATGACGATGCTGCTGACAAACGCAGGATTCACCCAAATCAAGGTAGAGGATAAAGCGGACAGCTATTTTGCCTGCGGTAGAAAAGGGTAAATCAAAACAAACCCTGGTTTATTCACTTCCACATAATGGGATATGTTATTATTATTCCGAAATGATACACAAGCAGGTGAAGATTGAAGAGCATTGTTCTTTATAAGTCGCTGTGCCACGGGAATACCCTGAAAATCGCTACGGTGATAGCCGAAACACTGAAAGCCGATATTAAAACACTGGAAGCGACAGACCGCGAACGTGTGCAGGAATACGAACTGATCGGTTTCGGCTCGGGGATCTTTTATCAAAAGCACCATAAAACGCTTTTTGACTTTGTAGAAGGTTTACCGGAGATAAAAAACAAACAGGCTTTTGTTTTCTCTACCAGCGGACTCTGTTTGCCGGAATTTAATACGCCCCTGGAAACAGTTTTAAAAAAGAGAGGATTCCAGATAACAGGTAGTTTTGTCTGCAAGGGATGGGATACCTGGGGGCCTTACAAACTCGTCGGGGGGATTGCCAAAGGAAGACCGGATGAAAGCGACCTGCTCCTGGCGAAAGACTTTGCCGTGGCCTTGCCTGTGAAATAAACCGGTCTATTAATTGTTTGGTGTTTCGGTATTCGTATTTAGTGTTTTTAGTTTAATTTTTTCTTCTTCATGATCGGTTCGAATTCCAGGCTGATATCCAATGCTTTGGAAGAGTGGGTCAGTGCCCCGATCGAGATAAAATTGACGCCGGTCTCAGCTGCCGCGCGCACGTTCTTGAGGGTGATGCCGCCGGAGGCTTCAGTGTAGATACTGGCAGGCACTAATTCAACCGCGCGGCGCATTTTGGCAGGAGTCATATTATCGAACATGATAATATCCGCCCCGGCTTCAACTGCTTCCTTTACTTCGTGGAGATCGGTGACTTCTACTTCAACTTTAATACCCTTGGGGGCATTAGCCTTAGCGATGCCGACGATCTCTTTCAGTGTTTTGCCGTAAGCGCGTAATGAAGCCAGGTGATTATCTTTAATCAGGATGCCGTCACTAAGGTTGAAGCGGTGATTGCGCCCGCCGCCCATGGAGACGGCATATTTTTCCAGTAATCTCATGCCCGGCGTGGTCTTTCGGGTGTCCAGGATGTCTACCGGCAGGTCTTTGATCAGCTCAACATATTGATTGGTCTGGGTGGCAATACCGCTCAGTTTTTGTAGAAAATTCAGCGCCAGGCGTTCCGCTTTCAGGATGCTGCGGGCGTTACCGGTCACTGTCGCGATGATGTCTCCCGGATGCAGTTTAATGCCATCTTTAAGCAATGCCTTGAACTTCAGGTCAGGGTCGACTTTGATAAAGACCAGTTTAGCTAATTCCAAGCCCGCCAGCACACCTTCGGCTTTGGCTAAGAGGGTAGTTTTTGCCTGCAGCTTTTCCGGTATCAGCGATTCGCTGGTGATATCTCCGCCCCCCGTGTCTTCCTCTAATGCCAGATCAATCAAGGTATTCAACTGGTTTTCGTACAGCTCTAATTTATCTTCCATCTCTGCTTTCCCATCAATTATTTTTAGTTAAATTATTGTGGCACACAATATTTATGGGGACATTATTTATGGGAACATTATAAAACATATTCGCGTATGAAGACAAATTATCTACGGAATATCTTGCAGGGCTTTTTCCAAATCGGGCGGTAATGGGGATTCAAATTCAATGAATTTCCCGGTAGACGGGAGGTAAAAGCCAATGCGGTGCGCATGTAAAAACTGGCGGTTCAGATAAGCCGACTTCTTGCCGTAGGTCGCGTCGCCGATAACCGGATAGCCGATCGCCGCCAGGTGTACGCGGATCTGATGCGTGCGTCCGGTTTCCGGGGTGATTTCCAAAAGGCTGTTTTTGCCGACATAACGGATAACGCGGTAATTAGTGCGGGCTGACCTGCCACGGCTTTCCCCGGTGACCGCCATTTTTTTCCTGTCACCTGAATCGCGCCCTATGGGAGCCTCAATTACACCCTTGTCCGGCAAGAGCTTCCCTTTGACCAGCGTTATATACACTTTCTTGACGGTGCGGGATTTGAACTGGTCGGACAAATTCGCCAGCGCGATATTGTTTTTCGCCACCAGCATCACGCCGGAAGTATCTTTATCCAGGCGGTGCACAATTCCGGGGCGCGTAGTGTCTTCACTGTCATCAGACAATTCGGAGAGGTGGGAAAGGACGGCATTAACCAGTGTGTGGCTAGGATGTCCCGGCGCCGGGTGCACAGTGAGACCGGCGGGTTTATCGAT
>PMBW01000057.1 GCA_003153075.1 Dehalococcoidia bacterium
ACGGTCGGTCTGAGGTCGGGAGGCAGCACCGGCAGGACGGTTAAGATCATCCATTCGGGCTTATTGCCGCTGCGGCGGAATGCCTCAATGACCTGTAAACGCTTGCTGGCTTTGCGCCGTCTTTGTCCGGACGGGGAGTGCCCTTCCTGGATCATCTCGATGCGGAGCTTGTCTAGATTAATGGCTTTGACGATTTTCAATATTGCGTCGGCGCCCATACCGGCTTCGAAAATGTTGCCGTATTTTTGTTTCAGATCGCGGTACTCGGTATCGGTGAGGAGTTTCTGTACGCGCAGGTTTCTAACTCTTTCCACTTCGGTGGTGGTCTGATCCCCGGCCTCTTCATTTTCTTCAACCAGATCGCGGCGCAGTTGATTAACCTCTTCGACGGTTGCTTCGGTCATGGTATCGACTTTAGCCTCGAGGTTGGTTTGGCGGTCGGTCGCTTCCTGGACGGTATTCTTTTCCAGTTGGGTTATCAGCTCCTGTCTGGCTTCCTCGTTTACCGATGTAACGATGTAGTGTGAAAAATAGAGCACGCGCTCCAGGTTTCTCGGCGCCAGGTCGAGCAAAAGCCCTAACCGGCTGGGAATACCTTTCGCGAACCAGATATGACTGACCGATGAGGCAAGTTCGATGTGCCCCATGCGCTCTCTTCTGACTTTGGAACGGGCTACTTCTACGCCGCACTTGTCGCAGATAATGCCCTTGAAACGCACCTTTTTATATTTACCGCAGAAACATTCGTAGTCTTTGGTCGGACCAAAGATCCGCTCGCAGAAAAGGCCGTCTCTTTCCGGTTTTAAGGTACGGTAGTTAATAGTTTCCGGCTTGGTCACTTCACCGTAAGACCAGCTTCTGATTTGTTCCGGCGAAGCTAATGAAATACGTACTGCATCAAAATCATTTACTTCAAGCATGCTAATTTACCTCTTCCGGTTTCGTTTCTATCTCTGACTTAGCTTCATCGATTATCGCGTTAGCAGGAGCTACCCCTGCGGCTCCGACGGGTGATTCCAGCATAGGCGGTTCGGGAGATTCCGTGACCGCCGGGGCTTTCTCTTCTTCACCCTCGTTGATGACTTCAATGGCCAGCCCTAGACTCTGTAACTCTTTGACCAGAACCTTGAAGGATTCCGGCACGCTGGGCTGCAGAATGTCCTCATTCTTGAGGATTGCCTCGTAGGCTTTGGTACGGCCGGTGACATCATCGGATTTGATCGTCAGCATTTCCTGCAGGATATGCGCCACACCGTAGGCTTCCAGCGTCCACACTTCCATCTCACCGAAGCGCTGACCGCCGAATTGGGCCTTACCGCCTAGCGGCTGCTGGCTGATGAGAGAGTACGGACCCGTGGAGCGGGCATGTACTTTATCTTCAACCAGATGGTTGAGCTTCATAATATAAACATTCCCGACAGTAACCGGCTGGTCAAAGGGTTCGCCGGTGTGTCCGTCACGTAAGATAAACTTACCCGTGGTGGGCGGTACCAGGTTAAGGTCCGCCTTAAGTTTCTGAATAGCGTCTGCCAGCGGTTGCGGCTTCAGCTCTTTAGCGGCAGAAACACCATTGTCCTCTAACCAGATCCGTTGACAGATGTCAGTTGCCTGGCTGTGATATTTTTCATTGAATACCTTATCGCTGTTATAGCCGCGGCTGTCAACCCATTTCTTGGCGACTTCCAGATTCATCGGCGTATGTATCTTACCCGGCTCCAGTTCCACCGCGCCGGACCGCTGCGCTAACCACGCTCTGGCCAGACCGTCTTCGATGGCGATATCATCAGCGCCGTCAAAAACCGGTGTTAAAACCTTAAAGCCAAGCACCTGGGCTACCCAGCCGAGGTGCGTTTCCAGTACCTGCCCGATGTTCATACGGGACGGTACGCCGATAGGATTCAAGACGACATCGACCGGGGTTCCATCCGGTAAGAAAGGCATATCTTCTGCCGGGGCGATAATGGAGACGACACCTTTATTACCATGGCGTCCTGCCATTTTATCTCCGACCGAGACCGGGCGTTTCTGCGCGATCCAGACCTGTACTTTTGTATTGACACCGGCGGATAATTCATCTCCGGTGAAAACCCTGACGTTGACAACTTTGCCCCACTCGCCGTGCGGCACTCTCAGTGAAGTATCTTTGACTTCTCTGGCTTTTTCGCCGAAGATCGCGCGTAAGAGTTTTTCTTCGGCGGATAATTCGGTTTCGCCTTTGGGGGTAATCTTGCCGACCAAAATATCATCCGGACCGACTTTGGCGCCGACGCGGATAATGCCTTCTTCATCCAGTTCCCGCAGGCTTTCCTCGCCCACATTCGGGATATCCCTGGTGATTTCTTCCGGGCCGAGTTTAGTATCGCGGGCTTCTACTTCATACTTTTCAATGTGTATGGAAGTAAAGGAATCGCTTTCCACCAGACGGCTGCTGATAATAATAGCGTCTTCATAGTTGTAGCCGCGCCAGCTCATGAATGCGCAGACTACGTTCTGTCCAAGCGCCAGTTCGCCCTGTTCCGATGAGGAACTATCGACGAGTACCTGGCCTTTTTCGACACGGTCCCCTTTGTTTACGATGGGGCGCTGGTTGATGCAGGTGCCCTGGTTGGTGCGGACAAATTTCAATAATATATAGGTATCATTTTCTCCGTCATCTCTGGTGACCAGGATTTCGGAGCTGGTTACGGAAGTAACAACACCGGCATTATCGGCTACCAGTACCTGTCCGCTATTGCGGGCTGCTTCCAGTTCCATGCCGGTCGCGACGATAGGGGCGGAAGGATGCAATAAAGGTACCGCCTGACGTTGCATGTTACTGCCCATCAAGGCGCGGTTGGCATCATCATGCTCCAGAAACGGAATGAGCGCAGCGGCGACACTGAAGATCTGTTTTGGTGATACATCCATGTAATCGATTCTTTCCGGGGGTTCATGGATATAGCTGCCGCCGATCCGGGCTTCTACGCGGTCATCCATGAATTGATTTTTGTCATCAAGGCGGGCATTTGCCTGCGCGATGGGATATTTTTCGTCCATGTCCGCAGACATATATTCAATTTCGTCGGACACAAAGGGGACGATCTGAATATTGCGCGTAATCCCGGTAAGTTTATTCAGCACTTCCTGCGTCACTACCGTGCCGGCTTCGACAATTGTCTTTTTCTTGCTGTCCAGTACAGCTTCCCGGATCGTCCGTCCGAGCAGCTGCTTGTTGCGGTTCTTCATTTCCTTGGTTTCTTTGATGACCTTGCGGTAAGGCGTTTCAATGAAACCGTACTTGTTCACTTTACCGTAAATAGC
>PMBW01000100.1:0-1293 GCA_003153075.1 Dehalococcoidia bacterium
GATTTTGTTTACAGCGCCTGCTTGCCGGATTTGAACGACCCGATCGGTTACTGGCAGCGTTTTTCGGCGCGGCAGCAGAAGATCGTAAACTGGCTGCAGGGGAAAAAGACCATTCATGTCACCGGCAAGGAAACAGACCTGCGCATGAGCGTGGCCGGGCGGAAGTTCGAAAATTGCGACGGGAAAATGAATATCCCGGACGGTGAAGTCTTTACCGGGCCGGTTGAAGAAAGCATGGAAGGTCACGTTTATTTCTCCTATCCGGCAATCTACGGCGGGCGGGAAGTAACCGGGGTGCGGCTCTGGTTTAGGCAGGGTGAGGTTGTCAAAGCTACTGCTGAGAAGAACCAGGACTTCCTGATTGAAACCATCGCCACCGACGAGGGCGCAAAGCGTGTCGGGGAGTTTGCCATCGGTACCAACGAGGGGATCAAGCAATTCACGCGGGAGATCCTCTTCGACGAGAAGATCGGCGGCAGTTTCCACATGGCGCTGGGGTCCGGTTACCCGGAAACGGGGAGTAAAAACGAATCGGCGATTCACTGGGACATGATCTGCGACCTGCGGGACGGGGGTGAAATTTGGGTGGACGATACACTGTTGTATAAGAACGGTAAGTTCGTGATCAAGTTTTGAAGAGTTGTGAGTAATCAGTAATGAGTTGTCAGCTTTCAACTAAAATAATCAATAATCAACCTGCGGCAATAGTCTGGAATTATTTGAATTAAGTTATCTGTGTAGCACAAAAAAATGCGGTTTCAAGTGGTACTTAGGTACATAAAAAATTTTTTAAAACCGGGTTTAAACCTATTGAAATCGATAAAAAAAGGGTTTATTCTAAAAGCAAGAGGACGAATTATGTAAGGTGATTTACCTGTTTTAGATTCAAAAAATCACCTTTGAAAATAGGGTTCTCGAAAGAGGATTAAGATGAGAAGAGCAGCAGGAACACGGCGTTGTCCACGGTGCGGCGGGAATATTTTTCTGGATAAGGATTATGACGGCTGGTACATGGAATGTCTCCAGTGCAGTTATACACGGGATCTGGACATAATGTCCGAACCGGGGCATCGGCGCAGTTAACATAATATTCAAAATCTTGAGCGCTACCCCATAAACTTGTATGATAAAGATATGGGGTTGTGTTCTTTGTCCCTGAATTACAAAGATTCCAGCGAGTGTTGGCATTCAGCTGTTTGCGAACTGCAGCAGGCCATTGTCGATATATTACTATGTGTGAAAAACGGTAATGGCAGCTGAGGTGAAAATTCCGGGTGTTATTAACGGGCATAT
>PMBW01000100.1:1349-31393 GCA_003153075.1 Dehalococcoidia bacterium
TGTTACACAAAAATGGGATGTGCCTGTTTTTGGAACAACAACAGGGAAAGAACAAGTGGCTTTGCCGGATCCATGATTTCAAGCCGGACGCTTGCCGCGAATGGGCAGCGGGACTCGAGAAGAATGAATGCCGTAAAGGTCTCAGCCGCTACTGGGGATTATCAGTTGACGATGAGGGGAAGCTAACAGGTTCCCCTGCAGATTTGGAATGTTTCCAGACGTTTTTAAAGACGCTTGATTAAGGGGAGAGGGTTCTTATGCCGATCTACGATTACGANNNNCCCCGCCTCTACCCCCGAGAAAAATGACACCACTCCCAAAGCTGAAAAGAAAGTGGAGACAGCCAAACCCGCGGTTGCCCCGAAGAAAGACTGATAGTTCTTAGTCTCCAGTTTTGAGTTCTGAGTAATGAGTTAAGATCTGCCCCATCACACTGATCCGCTCCGTACATTTTGCTTAAGGCAAAAGTATTTCGACCGCGTTTATATCCGTTTCAACTGCGATTAAAAAGGACCTCTCTAACTCAAAAAGGGGCTAACCCAGGGACGCTGGAGATACCGCTGAAGAAGTGGTAGAATTACCGCAGATACGCTTATTGCTTATTTGAAACAGGGCTCCGGCAGATGAAAAAAACAGCGATCGTCTTTGCAATAATCCTCGTCTTCTATCTGGGCTTGTCAATACTGGGGGCTATATTGACCATGGATATCCCCCGTCTGCCTGTTAATGTCTCCCCATCTTCCGTCGGATTGAATTATGAGGATGTTTCTTTTCCCAGCCGCGGCGACGGAGTTGTTCTAAAAGGATGGTACCTACCAGCACAGGGTAACGCTATAATTATCCTCGTCCACGGCGGTTTTCAGAATCGTATCGACGATCATGCTGATACCCTGGAATTGGCGCACGACCTGGTGCAAAGGGGATACAATATCCTGTTGTTTGACCAGCGCGGCAGGGGTGAATCAGCCGGGGCGGCGCGCTCTTTATCCCATTTCCAGCAGGACATCGGGGGCGCAGTCGATTTTGCCCGCGGGAAGGGATTCTTCCGGGAGAAGATCGGCGTGATAGGATTTTGTTCCGGCGCGATTTCAACCTGTATTTATGCCAGTGAAGAGTATGATATCGGCGCGATAGTGCTGGACGGCTGTTCTACCACGGTGCGTAACATGGTTTACGCGCAGGCGGCGGAAAGGAGCATCCCGAAACCGCTGCTAAGTATTTTCATGCCCGGCCTGACAACCGCGGTCAGAGTCTTCTATAACTATAAGGAGGTAGACCCGATCCATGTGATCCCGCAAGTAAAGTGTCCGGTGTTCTTCATCCACGAAGAGAAGGACGATCTGGTTACGATGGCGGAAATGACCCAGCTTTTCGGCGGCGCCAGGAACCCCAACAATGAGATCTTGGAGATCAGCCGGGCGCTGCACAGCCAGGGGTATATAGTTGATCCCGCCGGGTATGTGAACAGGCTGGACAGTTACTTTCAAAGGACTTTGAACGTAACTGTTGAAATAGCAACGCGCTCCAACTATACTATGAATCTCTCTCTCACAATCTCTCACTGAGTGGTAGAGAGGATCGCCAGGTTTTTTGGCAGTGCCGCTTAACGCAGCAAGCATTTACTAATTAAAGTGTAGGTTTCTACAACAGTACTTCCGGATAATGCCGTTATCGCACAGCCCAGGGATAATAATAGAAAGTGACATATAAACAGGGGAGGGCGAAAGCCCTCCCCTGGTAGAATTTCCTGTTTTGGAAGAAACCGTATTTACTTAACTGTTTTTATTCCGGTCGATCAGTTCCGGATTGGTGTTTCCTTCAAGATATAATTTCCTGACCGGATACTCCATGACAATGCCTTCATTCTGGAAACGTTTGTGCAGCGCTTTGATGAAATAATGTTTTAAAGCGAAAGTCCCGCCCCTGTTTTGCGCTTTCATAACAACGGAAAAATTGATATTGGAATCACCGAAATTCTTGAAGCGCACCACCGGCGCAAAGTCCTTGCTGCCCTCCGGATTATTCTTCATTATATCTGCAGCCGTTTCGGTGATTATCCGCTCGACTTTCTCCAGGTCCGAGTTATAGCTGACCCCACCGTCCACCCCGAACACCATCGAAAGATCCGGTTTCTCAAAATCGGTCACGACCGCGTCGGAAAGCTTGGTATTGGGCAGAACCACCAGGTTTCCCTGCCAGTGGCGGATTTTAGTGATACGCCAGCCGATTTCTTCTACCGTTCCCTCTACTCCGGATTCCAGTTGAATGTAATCGCCCTTGCGGATAACAGAGTCTGAGATAACATAAGTGCCGGACAGAAAGTTGGTCATTGTGGGTTGCAGCGCCAGAGCAATAGCGATACCGCCGATGCCCAAACTTGCCAGGAACGGGCCGATCGGGACACCGAGTTGACCCATGATTATGATAAAAGTGAAACAATATACAATGATATCCGCCACACGCTGCAGCAGCGGGATCAGACGGTCGTCAAAATCGCTGGCAGTGCGAGGCGCAATTTCCACCGAATACCAGTGTAAAATTGCGTGTAAAACCCGGCTGACAGCCACACCGCCGATACCGATAAAGATAATAGAGAAAATTTTATGGATGACGTCCTCAATTTTCGGGTCATCATTAAGCCGGGAAGCTGCGATCCAGAGTCCGCCGGCCACCAGCCAGGCAAAAGCGGGCGCGGTCAGCGCTTCCAGAATGAGGTCATCGATAATTGTCTTGGTTTTTCTTGTGAAAGGCTTTACTATAGCGCCAAGAATATACTTGGACAGAAATGCAAGCAAAATAAAAGCAACAACGAACCCCCCGGCAACGGCCCACCGGATCCAGGTTACGTCCGAAGAAAAAAATGACAAAAACTCGCGCATCAGTTGATCCTTTTTCAAAAGAAAAACGTCTCCCGCAGGAAGGCGTTTTTTCTTGCATGTAATACTTAGTGTCCCATTAGCAATAATATAATCCGATACATTAAGATGTCAACCATTACAGTTAACAGTTTTGAGTTATGAGTTTTGAGTATGGATCAATTTCGGGGCTCCAAACCATACCCGTGAGTCGGTATTGACGCTAATGCAGGTCAACTACCTGGGGGATAAACGAAAGGGAGCGCTTTCGCGCTCCCGCTATAATTTCGAATTAAGACAATATCATTGATCTTTACCAATAAGGCTAACTGCCTTACCAGCGCGGACCTCAACCAAATGACTTGGGCGGGCAGGAATTGCCTACGCCCCGTTTACTGAATGACGACATGAGTTTTTTGATTTTTTCATCGCCGCATTTCGGGCAGCGCAGGTTTTTGTCGTCTTCATCAGCCCAACGAAAATGCTCGAACTTTTCACCGCACGTTTCGCATTCATATTCATAAATAGGCATCATCAACCTCCCCCAACTTCTGTTAAAGTAATCATATAATATAGGGTAGTCCGCGTATGCGACTTATGTCGCACCGGCANNCCGTAAGGTCGTGGGAAATTTATACATAGTATCGTCTCCGCCGTCAAGGTAAAATCCTATAACCTTGCCGAACTGGTTCCGGCTTTGCAAAAGTGCCTTGGTAACATCGGCGGTTTGAACTCGATAGTGAAACCTGGTAATAAAGTATTCGTCAAGATCAACCACCTCTCGCCGCCTTCTCCGCCGGAAAAAGGGATTGTGACCCACCCGGTATTTGCGGAAGCAGTTGTTATCCTGTTGAAAAAGACCGGCGCCGATATCACCGTTGGGGACGATATCGAAGAAGGGGATGGGGACGGCTTTAAAATATCCGGTTACCGGGAAATGTGCGAGCGCCAGGGCGTCAAGCTGGTAAATCTGAGAGAAGCGGGATTTGTGGAAAAAACCTGTAACGGTAAGATCCTGAAAAATCTCTATGTCTCTAAAGTCGTCGCGGGAGCGGATGTGATTATTAACCTGCCCAAATTCAAGACGCACTCCCTGACGACTTATACCGGCGGGATCAAAAATATGTACGGGATCATCCCGGCGGGGTTGCGCCGCCGTTTTCACCGGGACTACCTGCGGGAAGGGGATTTTGCGCAGATGCTGGTTGATATTAATACCCTGGCGATGCCGACACTGACAATAATCGATGGGATTACGGCAATGGAGGGGGAAGGCCCCGGTTCCGGGACGTTAAAGGATCTCGGATTGGTGCTGGCCAGCCGGGATGTTACGGCGCTGGACGCCATTGCAGGTTTCATTATGGGACTGAAGCCGGAGGATGTGCTGACCACGCGGTACGCCGGGGAAAGAGGGGTGGGGATCTCCAATCTGAAAAAGATCGAGGTCACCGGCGAAAAGTTAGAATCCCTGGTGGTGCCCGATTTTAAATTACCGGCTGCAGGTTACCGCACCGCGGTGAATAGCGCCCCGCAAGTTATTTCCAGATATATCCTGGAGCAGGTTGCCCCCAGACCGCGGGTGATAAAGAAGCATTGCACCGCCTGTGCCAAATGCGTCGAAGCCTGTCCCACCGGGGCGGCAGCGATATCCGGTAAAACTGCGGCGATTAATAAAAAAACCTGCATCCGCTGCATGTGCTGCCATGAGGTCTGCCGCTTTAACGCGGTTTATGTGGGGAGGCCTGTTTTCGGCACAGCTGTGTATGGGTTGGTGCGGGTTTTGCGCAAAGTAACCGGAAGATAAAGAGGGCATCAGGTAATAAAGAACCTCACCCTCCGGCTCCCTCTTCGTAAACAGCGAGGTAGAGGTGAACGAATCGGGTTTTTTGACGGGCCGGACGGAAATTGTGCTATACTGCTCGTATCAGAACAGCTTGAAAACAATTGAAAAGGTCGTTAACATATGAAATACGGAGTTTTCCTTTTCAACACGACTACCGCGGCAATGCAGGCTCAGAAAGTACTAAATACGAAGGGTTACAGCGTAACCCTGATGCCTTGCCCGCGCCAGTTCACCAGCAACAGCGGACTAGCTGTCAAGTTCAACCTTATGGAACAAGAGGCCGTCAAGGATGTACTGGACAAGGCCAATGTCCAGATTCAGGCCATGCAAGAGGTGTAGTGGTAATTTCCTTGACTAAATTCTTTTAAACGATCTGAAAATCCCTCTATATCTCCCTTTCGCGAAAGGGAGGGGAAAGAAATTTGCATTACTCTAAAGGTCCGCGATACGTTTTCTTGATAAAGTACTCAGTCTTGTTGTTTTGATATTTACTTTGTTTTCAAATGTGATAAGATAGCTTGTAATTATTAACATCCCGGTTGATAAGTAAATATGCAAGCATACGTCGGTATAACAGATAGAGAATGGTTCGAGCTTTTGAAAAATCTTCCGCATCTGGAAGAAGTGAATTTTTGGCAACCGTCAGGTAATAATCATTTTAGAGCCCTAAATCCCGGTGAATTATTTCTTTTTAAATTACACAGCCCCTACAACTATATAGTAGGAGGCGGTTTTTTCGCTCATTCCAGTATTCTTCCTATTAGTCTAGCATGGGAATCGTTTAAAGAAATGAATGGCGCTAGAAGTCTCATTGAAATGCGCACAAGGGTTGAAAAATATCGCCACCAAGCTGAATATACAACAAACAATTATATGATAGGTTGCATTCTTCTCGAACAACCGTTTTTTCTGCCAGAGAGCTCGTGGATCCCCATTCCACCAGATTGGAAATCCAGTATCGTGCAGGGTAAACGGTATGATTTAACGATTGAACCCGGGCTTTCCCTTTGGAGGCAATTACATGTGCCAATGATTTTTGCGTCTGCAGTACGCGAAGAAGCAGCAAGGTACGGCCAACCAGTTCTCACATTACCTCGCCTGGGTCAAGGATCTTTTAGAGTTATGGTAACAGACGCTTACGAACGAAAGTGCGCGATTACAAATGAGAGGACACTTCCTGCGCTTGATGCAGCACATATCAAGCCATATTCGGAATCTGGTCAGCATGTTGTTAGTAATGGAGTATTATTGAGACGTGATTTGCACTCGCTTTTTGACAAAGGATATATTACAATTTCCCCATCGAATCAAGTAGAAGTGAGTCGAAGAATTAAAGAAGAGTTTGAAAACGGAAGAGATTATTATCGACTTCACGGCAGTATAATCAGACTTCCCAATAATCCCTTAGATCATCCTTCTCGAGACTTTCTAGAATGGCATAACTCAAATATCTTTCTAGGTTAACAATTAGGTATTCTAATTATCAACGAACCTTTAAGATTATTACTAAAGTAGAATCGGCTTTATTCTTTTTTTACTTCTCCAGCATCTCTTTCAGCGGGGTCCAGTAATAGTCCCGCCAGCCCTGCGCGATATCATCGTACTGTTTCTCGGGGACGCCGCTCTGGGTAAAGGTCAAACGGGTGCCGGATGGAATTGCCTTGAATGAGAAGGTGGCAGTCGAATACAAACCGTCGGGCCAGTCGCCAGCGCGCCAGGTTTGCACAATTTTGCTATCCTGTTTTAACTCGAGGTTGGTGCCCTCGCTGTAACCGTCGAAGGTAGAGAATTTGCCCCCGACTTTTCTGCTAATCGTCGCTTTATCACCCGTAAATTTCGCGTGTTTTTTGGAATCCATGAGCGCTTCATAAACATCGTGGGGCGCGGCCTTGAAGGTTACAGTCTGTTTAATAGTTCTGGTTTCCATTTTTACCCCCCGGTGATAAATCTACCCATAATGTATCATGCCGTCATGAGGAGTTCAATGGCATTTTCCCCAAGCTCTAAAACTGATTAAACCGCAGTTTGCCGGGCGGTATTTAGCGAAAAGTGTTGATAGTGTTATTGACCACAACGCCGAACATAAACACTACATACGGTAAAAGCACAAAAATAAAAGCCGCGCGCCGGTAGCCCTGGTGTCCCAGCCGGCTGTAAATGGAGCTGACGCCGCGAGCGATCAGTATAAATGCGCCAATGACTGCGACATCGACAAAAAACAATTTAACGAACCCGCCTGTATCCAGCGCCCATTTCGCAATCAGTCCTGCCTCATAAACCTGGTGCCCCAGGTTGAATTTAATAGCGATAAAAGTACTGATGTAATCCAGCATTGCTAACAGGATGACAAAGAGGATCAGCCTGGATTCCGGCCACGGCCAAATTAGTCTTGATACGCGCTCGATCGGCTTTTCCAGTTTCTTGTCCCGTTCAATACTTTGTCTGACGCGTTCCCGCAACGATTCAAAAAATTTGCGCATGGCGATCCTTTTAATCTTGTCCTTATACCTTCATTATACTGCCTGCGGAATATAATAATGCAGGTATTTGGGCGAACGCCGCAAGGTATAAATATTCTTCTAATACATACCCTTCACATGCTCAATACTAAAGTACTAGCCAAACTAGCCAAAAGATGGATAGACTCAAACAGCCCTGTCGACGATAATGATTCAAGTAGTATCAACACTTATCATTAACGAGGATATAACTATGGCTGTTGAAATAAACGGACAAACGTACTACAGGACCGCCGAGGTCTGCGCAAAAGCGGGCATCAGCCGGGCAACTCTTTTTCGCTGGTTGAAAGCCGGGGTGTTAAAAAAGACCTACCGTGACCGGCGCGGATGGCGCATGTTTACGGAAAATGACCTGGATTTAATGCGAGCTGAAGCCGAAATGATCAAAATCGAATACAGCTTAAAAAAATCCGGCAATCCGGAAATTAAAGAGACCAAAGCCTTTTAATGGATATACGGTATACGGGCTTGCACTAAATATTTAAGAAATAGAGGTGAGAGAAATCATGGATACAATTGTTAACGAAAAAAATAATAACGGCAAATCGAGCGAAGTCGGCGGAATGGATCTCTACAGAGATTCCATTAAAAAGGCGCTGGCCACGGCGATCGGAACCGCTATTGATGAGGAAACCTCGCGCGTAACGAAGGAAATGGAAGCTATTCGCGAAAATGCGATAAAAATGATATCCGAAGAACAAAGAAATGTTATCCAGAAGATTATCGAAGATGAAAAGAAATCCATCTGGACGAAGGCCTTCGAAGCTCAACAATCCGAGGGGATAAGCCCGATAGTAATCAAGGATAGCCCGACACAGACCGTAACGGTAGAAAAACCGGCTGAAAACGGGAAAAACGAACATGCTCCTGTCGTTGAGGCCAGTAATACCACTACCGCAGCGCCGGCGCCGGTTGCCGCGTCCGCGCCTGTTCCTGCCGCAGCCGCACCCGCACCTGTTGCTGCTCCGGCGCCCACAGTTAATATCCCTGTCTATGAAGAGAAATTGGAACTGGAAATATTGCCTCCCCGCGACCAGAATGAAATAGAATCCATTCACGTTTACCTCAAGAATATGCACGAAGTGGCGCAGGTTGAACTATTAACACTGGTAGACAAGAGCCTGTTCAAAGTCACTTTGAATCATCCGGTAGATTTTATGGAAAAACTCGGCCAGCTTCCTCAGGTGCACAATGCTGAAGAAGTCCGCGAAAACGGTAAGAAGAAAATCAAAATCGCGCTGGCGGCAAAATCCAAACTGGAAAGAAACCACAACGAAGTGAATGAAAAAGTAAACAAGATTTTCAGCAGAAAGAAATAATGCTTTCTTGAAAACAAGCACAAGGTAATTACCATGTATAAAAGTGAACACGCGGGTAAGGCGTTATTGCTGAATAAAAGCGCTGAAAAATCCGCGGATTGGTTAATTTGCCCCCGTTGTATGAAAGGTAACATGTACGCTGAGTACGAAGATGAGTGTGTCTGTTTACAATGCGGCTACCGTCATTATACACACTCATCTACCTTCGGCGGTATGATCAAAGAAAGTCCGGCGGGGCTGCATAAACTCGCAGGTACCGTGCGGTGATCAGTTAATGCGGCCGGCCGGGATCACTTAATGCCCGGTGGTACAGGTAGAGCAATTTACAATTCAGTTCTACTTCTTGCCCGCCATCAGATGAAGACATCCCTACAGGCTGTGTCAAGCGGTCGTCGTATAGCGCCCCGGGAAATACATTCCTTATTTCCGTAATAGAGGCGTTAAAATTGGTAAACGAGGACGGAGTGATCTTCGGCCCCAACGACGAGAAATCAAAGTTGTTTTCAAGGATTTCAACCCGCGGCTCTACCCAGATACGGTCGTATAGCCGGACGAAATACCCTGTATCCGTTGATGTAACTTTCGTCGTCTCTTTTACCTTTCGCCAGACGGGGAAACCGCCGGTCATCAATGTCCCCGATAAGCTGAACTTCATTTTGGTGGTGGTGGTATCTTTGGCTGAATATAAAATAAATTTTCCTTTTAATATCAGGAACGCGTCTTTCACAGCCATTTTCATCGCCTGGCCGGTTTTATTTGTAAAAACGATCTCACTGTCCCCTATTTTCATTTCATGCGCCGTGAAGTGACCTGCCGGAGACGGGCGGAGTTCATCGTCACTGCAGATAAAAGCAGTTATTCCCAGGGCCTTCAGACGGCCTGCGGTCGATTCCGCTTCAGGGGTACTTTGGTAATGGCCAAATAGTTTAGGAATTTTCCCGGATAAAAGCAAGCGCATTTCGTAAGGGTCAATTTGCAATATTCCCGCGCCTTCCTTGACGAGGTTGGTTTCGATAGTCTCCGCCGGAGCAATTATTATATGTGCGATATTCTGCTCAATCATTTTTTTAATCCGATCGATATTACTGTCGCCGTTTAGTAATATCCGTGTATTTATCCGAACGTATATGATTGTAATAATTCGCCTAAGGTACTACACTGGTAATTACATTAGCACTATATTCTAAAAATGGCAAAGCAGTAAGGTAGAGCTTAATTGTGCGTGATATGACTATACATTCCAATGGTGAATATCTCTACGAAAAAGCACAAAAGGAAAAGGACGAAAATATACTTGACTTCTTAGGTTCATCTGATACATAATTACTCAACAAACACAAAATAATAGCTCATTCAGGTACTATTTACCGATTGAAATTTTGTTCGGCAAGCTGTAGAATCAAAACATAAGTATGTAAAATGCGTATAAGAAACGCAATTATTCGATACTAAGGAGGCTGACGATGGAATCCAAGGTAAGTCGCACCCCGGACAATGGTAAAGGCACAATAGTTGAGGATAAAGCTGAGTATAGAGAAGCTGTAAGAAAACAGCTGAACGATGAAGTCAAGAAAATCATCGATCTTGAAATGCAAAAAGCAGCACAGGAGCTGATTGAAGAGCATAAGAAAGCGACTCGTCAGGTAGTAGAAGAGTACAGAGCTGCAATCCACCAGATTGTCCAGGAAGAAAAAGAGGAAATCTGGAAGAAAGCGGAAATGCTCAAGAAATCAATATTACAACTTGGCTTGTGATAACTCTCGAAAAGATTAACATAGGTATGATAAAAATTAGTTAAATCCGGGGAAGTATCATGGGTTTGTGGGAAAGTATTTTTCTGGTATTAGGATGCGCATTGGCCGGCTTGGGTGTCGGCCTTGCAATAATGTATGCCTTTCAACGAAAAAGGTCGAAGCAGATCTCCGTTTTACAAAAGGAAATAAAATTCGGTAAAAAAGAAACTCCTGAAGCGTCAGTTCCTGCGGCCTTTAATAGTATTTTACCCAAATCCAATGGCCACGAAGACCCGCTGGAGTCCCTGATAAAAACCCGTAAAATAAACGGCACGACAGAAAGCCGCAAGCAATCTACCGTAACAGACTTACCCGCTACGACGGCATTTACTGACAAAAAAAATTATACGGTATCTGAAAATGCGGCAAAACCCGCCGAAACGAAGGCAATCAATTGGACTGAGTTAATCCTGCCGCACAATGAGCCGGTTACACCCATAGAGCCGGTAACGGTAAATCAGAAAAACACCATGGTGGCCGATGAACCTGTAAAATCTTCCGCCTCCGGTGGTTTTAAGACGGCAGAAATAGCGCGCACAAAAACCACGCAGGTACATGAGGCACCAAAGAAACCAGCCAAATCTGCTGCTGTCAAAAAACCGGAAGTTGTAACTGTTAGGAGTACGCCGGTAGTTAAAGAGCCGAAGAAACAGGTGAAACCGGTTATCCGCGAGCCGGAATTGACCCATAACGAGGGCGCACCGGTAGTTCAAGAATATACCGAACCGGCGAAACCGAGTGTCCTGGAACCGGAAATCTTCATGAGCGAGAGCATCGCAGCAGCAGAAAAACGCGAGGAATCTTCGAAATCCACTGTTTGGGAACCGGAGCCGGCAAAGCGTGAAGACATCCCGCCGGTGCAAAAGCCCGTAGACGCGGCCAAATCTGATTTTATTCTCGAACTGGAAAACAACCTGGCAGTTGCCACTATGCCGTGGTCTGATAAACTAACATCGTTCCAGACCAAATGCTGGGACACGAAACACGGCGAATACGAACCATTGCTGACCGCTCATCACCAGGAACTCATCCAGTTGTACGTTGACATCGGTTTAGCCAATAACATCGTTTGGCTGGCAACTGAAATCGGTCACCGCAGTAAAGAACTGGATGAAAGTTACGTGAAATTGTGCGACGGTATTGCAGAGAGTATCAAACGAATCGTGCCCTCATTAAATGACGGCGGTTTATAGAATTTTGGGCACTTATTTCTTCTACGGCACGAATACATGGTTGGGGACAATAAAATGCAGATAGTCAGAATTAGTAAGAGGACTTTTCCCCTTCCCTGTGTAGCAGCTGCTGAGTAATTAGGAGGCATATCGTGAATATCCATCGTAAATTGGGTTATATTGGGCTCGCCTTACTCTTCCTACTAAGCATTTTCGCAGTTGAAGGGCTTCGGTTAATTACTCCTGTACAGGCAGTTGCTTACAGTACCCTGACAAAATCACCAAGCAATCCGGTAGTTAATTTAGGCACTGCTGCCGCTGACAGTGGCGCAACTGTTATTAATGATAACGGTACTTACAAAATGTGGTATGTCGAAACAAATATCGACAATACTATCCAGAGCGGTCTTTTCAGTCAGTTAAATTCTACACCGACCTTATTGAATGCCTTGAATACGCATAATTTCAGCGCAGTGGCGAGCGATGGAGCTGATGTCAAGGCATTCCTGGATTACTTAAAGAACCTTACTACACCTCAACTCGATGCCTATATCAATAGCATCACCACTACCCTGAAATACGCTACTTCGTCCAACGGCACATCATGGACTGACGGCGGCGCTGTGACATTCCCGGTAACAACGTGGAATAAATTTATCGCAAGTCCGTGTGTAATAAAGGACGTCAGTACTTACAAGATGTGGTACACCGGCAATTCCATTACTACCGCCGATTTGCAGGCCCTTTTCGCTGCCATTGATCCCGCCAACCTTAATAGCTCCGGCCTTTCGACATTACTTCCTGATATTTATAGCGGCAATATTGCGCAATTAAAAACTGATATCGTCAGTCTGGGCTTGAAACCTGCAGCCCAGGACATTCTTGCCAAGTCGCTGACCTTGCTGGGCAGCAGTAAACCCGCGATCGGTTATGCTGATTCCACGAATGGAACCAGCTGGACACAGAGTCCCAGTAATCCGTTAGTGATGACAGGCGGCTGGGATAATATAGGTGCGATGACCCCGTCCGTCATTAAAAACGCTGACGGCAGTTACGATATGTGGTATACAGGCAATAGTGTCAGTCTCAGCCTGGCCAATTTGTCCTCGGCAACCAGTGTTGCCAGCATCGAGACGACTTTACTCGGCGGTATTACAATGGCAATCGGTCATGCCCATGCTAACTCGGGGACCGGGGATACCGGTTGGGCAAAAGACGCTAATCCTGTTCTTGCACATGGAGTTTTATCCGACTGGGACAGCTATTGCGTTTTTGCCCCGGCGGTTATTAGAAATACCGACGGTAGTTACGATATGTGGTATACCGGCGGCAAAGGTAGCTTGAGCACGTTCAGCAGTTATCTGAATAATCCGGCCAATCTGGACAACACTGTCTTAACAGGCGCCAGCACGGCCATCGGTCATGCAACATCGGCAAGTGTCAGCGGAACATGGGTTAAAGATACCGCGGCAAATCCGGTTGTCAGCAAAGGCGCAGTCAGCGCCTGGGATAATTTCGGGGTGGCTTTTCCATCAGTGGTACTGTACAACGGGTATCTGAACATGTGGTATACCGGCATAAAAGCCAGTCCCGACGCTGCTTTAACGGCGTTTTTCAATGGAAACACAATGGCCCAGATTATTACAGCGGGCGCCGGAACTAACGCAAAAATTGGGTATGCCAGCGTGTTAGCTCCTGTTCCACCTACAACACCTCCTCCCTCAGGCGGCGGCGGTGGCGGTGGTGGTGGTGGCAGTATGGTTATTCCCAGCGGTTATATAAATGTATATAATCACGTCAACCCGGCCGGACTTTTCCTCGATACTGTTATTGGGACTTCATCCGATAATCTGGTTACGATGACAATACCGAAAGGGACCGTCGGCACAACCGCAGACGGACGGCCGCTCAGTCAGATCAGTATATTCCCGGCTAACCCGCAGCCGACTTCAGCAGCCGGTTTTCTGATTTTCGGCATCTTTTATGAAATCTTACCCAGCGGCGCGACCTTCAACCCGGCAATCACGATTTCCTTCAGTTATGCCGGTTTGACGCTGCCGGCAGGCGCAAAGGAAAGTGACATTGTCGCCGGTTGGGTAGACGCGCAGGGCAAATTCAATACGCTTCCTTCTGTAGTGGATACCGTAAATAAAACCGTCACTGCGCAGGCCAGTCACTTTACGGTGTTCGGTTTGGCAACACCTTCCGGCGTTGTCACTACGACCCCATCCGCTGCCGTTAGTTTTACTACGTCCAAATTGAATATTTCCCCGTCTCAGGCACAGGTCAATCAGTCGGTCACTGTCAGTGTGTTGGTCACCAATACCGGCTCTGCCAGCTCTACTTTCTCCATTGATCTGAAAATTGATAATGCAGTAACGGATACCAAGAAAATTACATTAGCGGGCGGCGCCAGTGATACGGTGACTTTCTCTGTCACAAAAGGTACGGCAGGCACTTACAGCATCGGAATCGGATCAGAAAGCGGAAAACTGATTGTGAGTGAAGTCCCGGTTGTATCCACATCCACGGTAAAACCGGCGGCTTTCAGCACCTCCGCTTTATCCATCACACCGGCGAAAATGAAGCCCGGTGATACTGCCACGGTAAGCGTATCGGTTACCAATACCGGCGACCGTCAGGGAAACTATATTGTTGTGTTAAAAGTAAACGGTTCGACCGAAGACTCGCGTGAAGTCTCGCTGGCAGGCGGCGAAACAAAGAGCGTGAATTTTAGTATCACAAAGAGTCAACCGGGTACTTACGCTATCGGTATCGATACTTTAAGCGCCAGTCTGGTAGTACAGGCACCCCAGACTTCTACCTCAACGGAGGTGACGCCGCCGCACAAGAGTAATACACCTATTGTTATCGGCGCGATCATCGGCGCTATTCTTGGCCTCTTCCTGGCATTATTGTTAGTGCAGTATATGGTCAGGCCTGCGGAATTTGCCCTGTCCGGTCTTTCGATAATGCCCCCGTTAGTCAATCCCGGCGCAACTGCCCATGTGAACGTCAGGGTTACCAATACCGGCAACAAGGGCGGTACGTATAAAGTGACAATGAAGGTAAACGGTGTTACCGAAGGCTCACAGGATGTCACCCTGCAAAAGGGCGGCAACCAGGTGGTTGGATTTACCGTAGTGAAAAATAACCCCGGTATTTACATGATTACCATCGATAATTTCAGCGGTCGTCTGGTAGTGCAGGATCAAACCGNNGAAACCGATGAAATCAAATCGAGTTAGCCGGGTTTGTTCCATTAGAAAGTAAGCTTTCGGTAAAACCATGCGGATAAAACAACTGATTGCTGCAGTCATGCTGGGTGGGATCACCGGTATTATGTTTTGCGTATTTGCGGCTGCGCCGGTGGCTGCATTAAGTGTAAGTGATTATTTTACCTACGGTTATTCGTTTACTTTCAGTAAAACGAATATTACCGGCGGTGAAGCATTCACGGTCATTGTCACCGGCCAGGCGACGTGTGTGCAAAATTTACCTATGCCTGTCAGCGCTGCTGATATTGTTTCAAAAGTTGTAGCGAAGAATCAGCAGACCGGCGCCGAAATGGTACTGAATCCCAGTTATTCTATCCGTTATGATAACTCCTTCCCTAATCACACGGGACAGACTGCTTCAGTCACTATTCAGGTTCCGCTATCTTTCCCCGCGGACAGTGTGTCCGGAGTTTATAATGTCATCGGTGTTCTAACAGACGCGCATGTTGTAAGTCTTGGGATTTCTTTCCCTGCAAAAGAATATTTACCACCAACACAAGCAATGGGTACCGTCACCTACACAGCGCCTAGCACCGGCGGTGGAGGAGGTGGGGTTTTTGTCCCGCCGCCAACATCGACTACTACTACAAGCACAACAACAACTACTACGTTGACGACAACTACAACAACAACGCCGACAGTAGTATCAACATCAACAACCACAACGGTCACTTCGCCGGCTGCGCCGGTAAAACCAACTACTACATCATCTACGATCGTAGCTACTACAACAACTACGACTACCCAGGTTCCCGCTCAATCCGCGGCCTCTTTTACGCTCAGCGACCTGAAATTAGCGGCGGTAAGGGTAGCAAGCGGTAAAACATTGAAAATAACCGCGTTACTGACCAATACCGGCGAGCTTGCCGGAAAATATGAAGTGGTGATGCAAATAGACGGTCAGTATGCCAATAGTCAGATTATTGAGCTGGCCGGTAAGTCCAGTCAAACCGTCACGTTTACACATCTGGTGGACGTGGAAGGACAGCACACGGCTTGTATCGGAGGTCTTTCAAAGAGTTTCACCGTCGAACCGGTGCGAACTACTGATATTTCCCGCTGGGCAGTTGCTGGACTGGCAGGATTAGCCCTCGGTTTGGGTATTGGCGGCGGCGTGATTTTAGCTTTGCGCGTGAAAAAATACCGATAGATCATATACTAATAGCTAAACACGAAAACCACGCACTCTAATGATGAAGTTTCAATCATCAAATGTTGCGTCAAAGGCTCTCCCTTCCTTTTTGTAAACGGCGGGGGGAAGAAGCATCAGTCACTCTCTCATTTCAAGTTCAAAGCCAAACGGCACATGTAACAGAGTCTGCTGATTTATTCTAGTGGTATAATGTATTTGCACGGTTAGTGTTATTTGAAGGAGAAGTAATGGACGAGCTTAAGGTATTTACAGGTAATGCTCACCCTGCGCTGGCGAAAGAAATAACTGATTACCTTGATATTCCGCTGGGACGGGCGGATGTATTTGAATTCAGCAATGAGAACATTTTTGTCCGCATCCTGGAAAATGTGCGTGAAAGAGATGTGTTTGTAGTACAATCGATGTCCCATCCGGTCAGTAAAAGCCTGATGGAACTACTGATCATGCTGGATGCCTTAAAGCGGGCATCCGCAAAAAGAATTACGGCAGTGATCCCTTACTACGGTTACGGCCGCACCGACAAGAAAGACCAGCCGCGCGTGCCGATTACCGCGCGCCTGATTGCCGACCTGCTGACGGTAGCCGGAGCGAACCGTTTGCTGACAGTTGACCTCCATGCCGCGCAAATTCAGGGCTTTTTTAATATCCCGGTGGACGAATTAACGGCGTTGACGCTGCTCAGCGACTATTTTAAGAAGAAACAGATAGACGATCTGGTGGTAGTAGCTACCGATATCGGTATCTCCAAACGGGCGCGCGATATGGCAGCCAGGATGAATGCGCCGCTGGCGATCGTGGAAAAAAGACGCCTGGGTAATGCCGGCAAGACAGAAGCATTGAATGTCATCGGCGACGTGAAGGGCAAAATTGCCGTGACTTTTGATGACGAGATCGATACCGCCGGTTCGCTGGTTAATACGGTCAGCGCATTGATCGAGCGCGGAGCAAAGGAAGTCTACTCCTGCGCCACCCATCCGGTGCTCTCAGATAATGCCATCGAACGCATCTCCAAAAGCCAGGTGAAACAGGTGGTGGTCGTGGATACCGTGCCTATTCCGCCGGAAAAAAGGCTGGACAAAATCGTAGTTTTGCCGATGGCGCCCTTGCTGGGCGAAGCAATACACAGGATCCACACCGGTCTCTCCATCGGCGCGATGTTTGAACCGGAGTAATAGAGAAAATACCAGATTCCAAAATATAAATTACAAACAAATAACAATTTTCAATAATCAAATATAACAAAACCTGGATTCCTGCCGAAGGGCAAGAATGACAAGTTGGGGTATTTTACCCGTTCAAAGAGGAAAGATATGTTTAAATGGCTTGGTAATCTCGTCGATTCAAACGAAAAAGCGATCAAGAAAATGCAGTCCACAGTGGAAAAAATCAATGCGTTTGAGCCTGAATATATTAAACTGACTGATGACGAACTGAAAGCTAAAACCCAGGAGTTTAAAATCAGGGTGGCGCAGTCAACCGCTGATATGCAGCAGAAAGTTGATGAGGCGCAGCGGGAGTTACAGGAAGCAAAAATACGCGTCTCGGAGGCACAGGACAGGTTCAATCTGGAAAGCGGGGAACTGGCTACCAAACAATTACAGGAGAGGCTGGAACAGCTGGAAAAACAACTCTCCAAGGCACAGGACGATGCATTAAATAAAATCTTGCCGGAAGCTTTTGCCGCGGTGCGTGAGGCGGCAAAACGCACGATCAAGCAGCGCCATTTTGACGTGCAGTTGCTGGGCGGTATGGTGCTGCATCAGGGCAAAATCGCGGAAATGAAAACCGGTGAAGGCAAAACTCTGGTGGCTACCCTGCCGCTGTATCTTAACGCATTAACGGGCAAGGGCGTGCATTTGGTCACCGTTAACGATTATCTTTCCAAACGCGACCCCTATTGGATGGGGCTGATTTACACGGCGCTAGGCATGAAAGTTTCCAGCATCCAGGGACAACAAACTGCTGGAGCCTCAGGCGGTGTGTCCTTCATCTATGACCCCGGCTATTCCAGCGGCAAGGAGGACGACCCCTGGCAGCATTTCCGCCCGATCACGCGTCAGCAAGCTTATCTGGCCGATATCACCTACGGCACGAACAACGAGTTCGGTTTTGATTATCTGCGGGATAACATGGTATTCAATTTAAGCAATTGCGTGCAGCGGGGTTTGAATTACGCCATCGTGGATGAAGTGGATAATATCCTGATCGACGAAGCGCGCACACCGCTGATCATCAGCGGCCCTGCCCCACAAGGCACGATGCAGAAATACAGTCAGGTTGATAAAGTGGCCCGCCAGCTGGTCGGGAAAATCGTCTCCGATAAAGAAGAAAGCGATGCCAAGCAACAGGGTATCGATCTTGAAGAAGGCATGGATTATCTGATCAATGACAAAAGCCATAACGTCATGTTGACTGCCGAAGGCGTGGACAAAGCCCGGAGTAAGCTGGGTATCGATAATTTAATTGAATTTCAACTGGATTGGGAACATTACGTCCGCCAGGCGATTATCGCCCAGCAGCTTTATAAGAAAAATCAGGAATACGTAATTAATAAAGGCAACGACGGGAAAAAAGAAGTCGTCATCGTCGATGAGTTTACGGGGCGTATGATGCACGGCCGCAGGTATTCGGACGGTTTGCATCAGGCCATAGAGGCGAAAGAAGCAGGGGAAGGCGTCCGCGTAGAAGAGGAGACCCGAACCTACGCCACGGTGACCTTCCAGAATTATTTTCGCATGTACCAGAAACTGGCAGGCATGACCGGTACCGCTGTCACCGAGGCCGAAGAATTCCACAAGATCTACAAACTGGAAGTAGTGGTCATTCCGACCAATAAACCAACTTTGCGGAAAGACCTCATCGATAAAATTTATAAGAATGAAGCAGCTAAGTTCAATCAGGTCGTCCTGGAAGTGGAGGAACTACACAAGGAAGGCCGCCCGATCCTGATCGGCACAGTATCCGTGGAAAAGTCGGAAACATTAAGCAATATGATGAAGCTGAAGGGCATTCCTCATCAGGTACTGAATGCCAAACTGCATGAAAAGGAAGCCTCAATTGTAGCGCAGGCCGGTAGATCAGGAGCTGTAACCGTAGCCACCAACATGGCCGGCCGCGGTGTCGATATTGTCTTAGGCGGTAAACCGGATGGGAGAGAACAAAAAGAATGGCAGAAAGAACACGACGAGGTTATTGAGAAAGGGGGTTTGCACATCATCGGCACAGAACGCCATGAGTCGCGCCGCATAGATAATCAATTACGCGGCAGGGCCGGACGGCAGGGCGACCCGGGCAGCACGCGGTTCTATGTCTCGCTGGAAGACGATATCATGCGGCGGTTCGGCGGCGACCGGGTGGGCAAGTTCATGGAATGGGCCGGGCTGGGTGAGGACGTGCCAATCGAGAACTCCATCGTCAATAAAACAATTGAACAAGCGCAAATCAGGGTCGAGGGCTATTATTTTGACGTGCGTAAACACCTGGTTGAATATGACGATGTGGTGAATAACCAGCGGAAAATTATTTACGATGAACGGCGGAAAATCCTGGGCGGCGCCGATCTGCGGGCGAATGTNNGAAAGAAGCGACGGCGATCTGGAAGCGCTGCTCAACGAGGCCGGTCAAATCATGCCTTTGCCAGCCGATATGAATGCGGAATCACTGACAGAGGTCAAACCCCAGGATATTCAGGACCGGTTGATGCAGCAGGCAGAAACTTGCTATGAACAGAAAGAGCAGGAAATGACTGCACAGTCGATGCGGGTGATCGAACGATTACTGATGTTGTACGGCAAGGAAGCCACTGAAAAGATCGTCAACGGTGAAAATTGGAACGGCCAACCTAACGGCGGCATAGATCACTGGTGGGTGGAGCATCTGACAAACATGGATAATATGAGGCAGGGTGTCGGCTTACACGCAGTTGCCCAGCAGGATCCGTTGGCTGTATACAAGAGACAGGGTCAGGAACTCTTTGATGAAATGATGGCCGGAATAAAATACAACATGGTTTATAACATATTTAATCTGAAAATTCGTAAGCCGCAAGCTCAGGCACAGCCGCTGGCTGCTCCGTCACAGCCCATGCCACCAATGCCAAAAGTGGCTATGCCTAAAATACAAAATAATATCAGCAAGCAGGCCGAGAAAGTCGATGGTAAAAAAGTCGGCAGAAACGACCCTTGCCCCTGCGGCAGCGGTAAGAAGTACAAGCACTGCTGCGGGAAGTAATATTGCTTATTATCTTAATAAATAATTGTAAATAAAATGGACCAAAAATGACGAATCTGGAGATTGCCGCCGTCTTCCGCGAGTTAGCCGGTTTAACTGAAAAAAAGAAGGAAAACTGGTTTAAAGTCCGCGCCTACAGAAAAGTGGCGGAAGAGATTGAAAAATTACCGGCGCCGCTTGCTCAACTAGCGGCAGAGAATAAACTGAGAGAAATCCCAGGTGTGGGAGAGGCAATCGAAAAGAAAATCACCGAACTACTGGAAACCGGTAAATTACAGAAAATCGAAAAATTGAAAGCAGAAGTGGATACCAGTGAGCAAATCCGACAGTAACGATACTTTAAACCAGGTAACTTCTATCGATGATGAGGCCATCCGGCATTTTCGCAACGCGATAGCTTCGGGCAAACACTGGTATCTGGGATTATTGGAAGCGGTGGGGCGGTGGAGCTCGCCCGAAGAAACATTACAGGGACGGCATTACCAGTATCTGATCGAAGGCTCAGCCTTCGACTGGCAATTGCTGGCAGAACGGCTCTGTGAAGCGGTTGATGGTTTACTGCCGGAGAAAGAGAAGTCTGATTTCCTGTTAAAAGGGCAACCGCCGCTGGAAATTACTAAAGAACAGTTCCAGGAATTGATCGGCACAGTAAAATACCGGCAGTACCTGAATTATTTCTACGGCGTCACAGTGGAAGAGGCGATCCTATTTACAGTGAAGGATGAAGTACGTAAAGAACGCTTACTTTCGGCGTTGGTGAAGGAAGAAGATACCACCGCGGAGGCTTTCCGGCGCATCTACGGTGAGACCCAGCCCGCTTTGCTGGAGCAATTCCGCAAAGCGAAGCATTACCGCCGCCTGCGCTCGATCAGTCTCAGTGAGCTGAAGGAATTTACCTACTGGCTGTTCAAATACCGCATCACCCACAATGACAAGTCACGCGTCGCCAGCGATACCAAGAAAGCGCTGGACTGGCTGAACCGCAACGGTTATCCGGAAAGATTCATTATCACCAGACCGCTGGTGGGAAATAGAAGATAGCTGACTAAATTCCCTCGTTGAGGCGTATTTTATTTTTCCATATTCCTTCTATTAGCATCACCACTTTCTTTCCGTGTGTTTTTCTTGACTCCTGATTATCAGAAGTCTAGAATTGATTTATTCACTAGAGGAGGATAAGAGGGAATGAAGAAGCCTGATCTTTTAATACCTATCGCGATCTGGGAGTTTTTCACAGCTTTTGGCGCGTTGATCGCGATTGCCGCGATTTCGATCTTTGGTTTTACCGGCTTTCTCGGAAACTGGGACGGTTGGAGTTATAGCGGCGGAAGGATGTGGGATTTCGGGAGTATGCCTGGTGTAGCTATTATCTTTGGTTTGAGCGTAGCGATTTTTGTTGTTTTTTGCGTTCTGGTGCTGGCGATCCTAAGCGGCATCGGCATATTGAAGGGTAAGGAATGGGGACGGGTCACAGCAATGGTGCACAGCGTGATCAGTTTATTCTGGTTCCCTGTCGGCACGGTTATCGGGGTATTATCACTTATATATTTAGCCAAGCAGGAAACGAAGGATTATTTTAATCCCCCGCCGCCTAAAGTTTAACAACACAGTTCTTTAATACGCCGATCGGCGCAATTTTAACCTCGACGGTATCGCCGGGATTCATCGGGCCGATGCCGGCGGGGGTGCCGGTGGCGATAACATCACCGGGTAAAAGGGTCATCACGCGCGAAATGAAGCTGATGACATCCCTGATAGAAAAGATCAGGTCAGCGGTGCTGCTTTTTTGTTTTAACGCGCCGTTCAACCATGTTTCGATTGGCACATTGTCCGGGTTGATATCAGTTTCGATACAGGGGCCGAACGGGGCAAAGGAATCGAACCCCTTCGCGCGGGTCCATTGGCCGTCCGGTTTTTGCAGGTCGCGGGCGGTGACANNTCGTAATCCACGCGGCAGGACATCTCCGGGTAGATAATGTTATCCCCCGGCGCGATGACCGCTGACGGCGGTTTTAAAAAGATTAACGGCGACCGGGGGATTTGCGCGTTCATTTCTCCGGCGTGACTGCGGTAATTGACACCCAGACAGACGATTTTCGATGGCACGCACGGCGCCAGCAGTTTCACATCGCTGAGTTTATTGGTGACACCGGAATAGCGAATGCCGGTGAAGGGATTGCCTTTGAGGACTTTAATAGTGTCCTTTTCGAGCACCCCGTAGAGAATCTTTTTACCGACGGAAAAACGTATAATCTTCATAATTATTCAGTTTAGCGTTTTCTAAAGGCGAGGGCAAATTATCATACCAGGATAGTATTTCAACGGCGTTTTTAACATTCCATGCCGGCGCAGGTTGAGACCGCAGTTTGAGGTTAAGGCGAAATACTTTCGACCGCAATCGAAATGTACGAAATACTTGACGAAGGAAATGTACCGGAATCCACAAAGGCTATAAATACCTGACTTCGCCGGTACGCATAATAACCGGGAATAGTCCGCCAGGTAAATTACAACGAAATTTCCCGTTGCTTGACGCGGCATTTTTCAGCGGTGATGATAGCTTTAATCTCGGCGACGGCGCGTTCGATCTGGTTGCGGTGATTGATGACGACATAATCAAACTGCTCGATCTGTTTCATTTCATCATCACAGGCTTGCAGGCGTGTGGATAGTGATGCCGGTGTTTCCGTATAGCGTGCTTTCAATCTGGCAGCTAATTCATCGAAAGACGGCGGCGCCAGAAAAATCAGCACGGCTTCGGGGGCAAATTTTTTATACGTCGCGGCTCCCTGAATGTCCACTTTAACCATGACATCGTTGCCGTGCTTTAATGCCTGGCGTACGGTTTCTTTGGGCACNNGGTCTTTGGTCACGAATTGATAGTCCACGCCGTCTTTTTCATTGGGGCGGCGCGGGCGGGTGGTCATGGTCGTGACGAATTTTATGCCGCTGTCACAATTTTTCAGATAGTTAAGAACGGCATCTTTGCCTACACCGGAGGGGCCGGAAAGCACAAAAAGTAATGGTTTTTTTACCGGTTCCAAATAGTTTGCCGAGGGTTGTGAATTCTCGCTCATCGATGTCTATTCTTCCTCTGCCGTCGGTTTAGGCGAGCCGGTTTGCAGTCTGCCTGCAATGGTATCCGGGGCCAGCGCGGCCAGGATGACATGTCCGCTATCGGCGATAATCACAGCTTTGGTGCGTCTGCCGTTGGTCATGTCGATAAGCAGGCCTTTGGTTCTGCCGTCCTGCACCGTGCGTTTGGTCGGCGCGGAGTTCGGGGAGGCGATGGCAATAACCCTGTTCATGGCCAGCATATTGTTAAATCCGATGTGGACCAGTTCAATTCCCATAGTATCTCCTAAAATGCCTGTACAGAATCTGAAAATTGCGCCGGTGAGTGTGGTGAGTTGCTAATATTGCTATAATATACTCTTTCGTAGCGGGAAACAACCCGTGTAAATATTCAACCTGCAGTAATAATCAACAATCAAGATAGCGGGTTTTGAGTTTTGAGAGATCAGGTTTATCGTAAACTTTTATAATATTTTGTTGCATTTTTTACGATTTTTTCTAATAGCGGGATCAATTGTTGGCGTTCTTCTTCTGTTAAAGCGGACATTATAACTGTGAGCGACCGGGTTTTCTTTATTTTTTTACAAACATACAAGCCTTTCTCGGTTAATTCAAATCTTAGTTTGTTCGATTTAGGCGTATCCCTGATCTTTTTTACCAGTCCGGCCTTTTCCAGCTTTGTCATTTGTATTGAAAGTGTATTAATAATTCGATCTGTGCGTTCGGCCAATTCGGCCAGGGTTGCCTTATTACCAAGGTTATTAATAATGTTCAAAATATGAGCTTGCGGAGGAGAAATGTGATAAGGAGATAATTCTTTTTCCCTGACCGCCACAAAGAAATGTCTTGCCCTGCCTATGAGGAATCTCGAATATAAAATGCTATTTTTTGAAGTTAGTTCCGGCATAATACCTCCTGACGTAGACCACATCGTTAGGGCAGCATAGGGGCTGAGTCAAGATAGAGACCGGTTGTCTTAACGGTAAATGCTGTTAAGGATTCTATCATAACGCGTCGTTCGCTTCAAAGAGCAGGGTATAATAGCTTCAAACGGACAACTGATAGCGGACAGCTTGAATTACTTGACTCCACATATGTAAATACTGAATAATTAATAATGAAGTCCCGGTCAATTGCTGTGGTTGTGATAAAGGGGCGGGAAAAATGACCGGATTTTGGGGTAACTAAACTGTACAAAATATTAACAGCAAAAACGTTGGTTCCCAATATCCATCTTTTCAAATTCGATGCCCCGCGCATCGCCCATAAAGCTAAAGCCGGTCAGTTTGTCGTCCTGACAAAGGATGAAAAAGGCGAACGTATCCCGCTAACCATTGCCGACAGTGATGCCACAGCCGGCACCGTTACCATCGTGTTTATGGAAGTGGGTAAAACTACCCGCGAGCTTGGTTTATTGCAAACCGGCGATTCGATCATGAGCTTGACCGGACCGCTTGGATTACCGACGCACATTGAAAATTACGGCACGGTGGTCTGCGTCGCCGGCGGTTTTGCGGTAGCGCCGGTATATCCGATTGCCAGAGCGCTGAAGCAGGCGGGCAACAAGGTTATTTCCATCCTGGGAGCCCGTAACAAAGAATTGATCTTCTGGGAAGATGAACTGCGCAGCGTCAGCGACCAATTGATCGTCACTACGGATGACGGCAGTTACGGACGGAAAGCACTGGTGACGGAACCTTTGAAAGAAATCCTCGAGGGCAAAGAGAAAGTAAATCTGGTCGTGGCCATCGGGCCGAGCATTATGATGAAATTCTGCGCTAAAACCACCCAGCCCTTCGGCGTAAAAACAATCGTCAGCCTGAACCCGGTTATGGTCGACGGCACCGGTATGTGCGGGTGCTGCCGCGTATCGGTCGGCGGACAAACCAAATTTGCGTGTGTCGATGGGCCTGATTTCGATGCGCACCAGGTGGACTGGGATCTACTGGCTGCCCGTCAGCGCACCTACGTGGAAGAAGAAAAACAAGCTATGGAAAACTGGCAATGCCAGTGCGGCAAGCATTCCTAACTTGAAATATGGAGGACTGCCATCGCTAAATTAAATCTGAATCGAGTCCAGATGCCCCGGCAGGAAGCTGCGATCCGCGCGAAAAATTTCAAAGAAGTTGCTACCGGTTACACCCCGGAAATGGCGGCAGAAGAAGCCAGCCGCTGTATTCAATGCCCGAAACGTCCCTGTGTTGAAGGCTGTCCGGTTAATGTCGATATCCCTGAATTTATTAAAGCGGTGCGCGAAGGCAAAATGGCCGACGCGGTCACGGTGTTGAAAAATAAAAATGCGCTGCCCGGCGTCTGCGGCCGTGTCTGTCCCCAGGAAAGCCAGTGTGAAGCCAAATGCACACTGCTGAAACAAAAAGCCCCGGTGGCCATCGGACGGCTGGAACGCTATGTGGCCGATTGGGAAACAAAGAATAAAGCCGCAATGCCCCCCGGCGCGCCGTTACCGTCATCCACAGGTAAGAAGGTAGCGGTTATCGGTTCGGGGCCGGCAGGCCTGACGGCGGCAGCCGACCTGGCCAAGAAAGGTCACGGCGTAACGATTTTTGAAGCCCTGCATATTGGCGGCGGAGTGCTGATGTACGGTATCCCCGAGTTCAGATTGCCCAAAGAGATCGTACAAAATGAAATCAGTTTTGTTAAATCGCTGGGCGTAGAATTGGTTTTGGACGCGGTGATCGGCAAAACCGATACGATCGATGAACTGTTAAATAACGGCTACGACGCGGTTTTCCTCGGCACCGGCGCCGGTTTGCCGATGTTTCTAGGTGTCCCCGGCGAGAATGCCAACGGTATCTATTCTGCCAATGAGTGGTTGACCCGCACCAACCTGATGAAAGCGTATCTTTTCCCGGCTTATGATACACCTTTGCATGTCGGTAAAAAGGTGGCAGTTATCGGAGGCGGGAATGTGGCGATGGACGGCGCGCGCTGCGCCCTGCGGTTAGGGGCGGAAGAGGTTTACATTGTCTACCGCCGGTCGGAGGCGGAATTGCCTGCGCGTAAAGAAGAAGTAGAAAATGCCATGGAAGAGGGCATTATTTTCAAGTTCCTGACCAATCCTACAAGGTTCCTGGATGACGGCAAGGGCTGGGTCAACGGCATGGAATGTGTCGAGATGGAATTAGGTGAGCCTGATGCCAGTGGACGCCGGCGCCCGATCGTGAAAAAGGGCAGCGAATTCGTAATGAAAATCGATACTGTAGTGGTCGCTTTAGGCACAACCCCCAATCCCCTGATCGCCGCAACCACGGAAGGACTGAAAACGACCAGTCACGGCACCGTCGTGGCAGATGAATCTACCGGCAAGACCGTGAAAGATAAGGTCTGGGCCGGCGGTGATATTGTCACCGGGGCTGCTACGGTCATCAGCGCCATGGGCGCCGGGAAGCGCGCCGCAGCGGATATCGATAAATTCTTAACCAGTTTGTAACCAGTTTGTAACTTTTAAGCAGGTGACAACCGTTAAAATTGATGCTATCCTAAGTTAATAGTCATTTTTACAGAGTCAGTTTTTCAATACCTCCGTGACACTTTAACCGATGCGCTAATTGTTAATATAAGGAAGATTTAAAAAGTGTTAGTTGTTGCCTGCATCAAACAGGTACCGGATACCACACAGGTTAAAATCGACCCGAATACAGGCACGCTTGTCCGCGAAGGCGTGCCTTTTATTATGAACCCCTTNNGTCGTGACATTAAAGAAAGCGCTGGCAGTCGGCGCCGACCAAACAATACTGCTCAGCGACCGCGTCTTCGGCGGGGCAGATACGCTGGCTACCAGTAAAGTACTGGCCGAAACCATCAATCAGCTTAACCAGAAGGAGGAAGTCGGGCTGGTGATCTGCGGCAAACAGACCATCGACGGCGACACCGCGCAGGTTGGCCCCGGTATCGCATCCCGTCTGAAATATGCGCAATTGACACTGGTCGACCAGATTCAGAACGTCGATTTCAAAGCCAAAAAGGTAGTTGTCCGGCGCAAATTGGAAGGCCGGCACGAAATCGTCGAAGCATCCATGCCTGTATTGATAACAGTGGTGCGCGAAATCAACCATCCGCGTTATCCCACCGTGCCGATGCGCCTGGCCGCGGAAACAGCGACAGTGTCCATCTGGGATAACAAAGTCTTGAAACTGGATGAAAACACCATCGGCTTGAAGGGCTCGCCGACGCAGGTACGCCGGATTTTCTCCCCGGAAAGAGCGAAAGGCGAAATTATCGGCGACGGTGTCAATAAACCCGCGGAAACAGCCAACATGCTGGTAGATAAACTGGTACAGAAAGACATCGTTTCTTTATAGCAACGTGCGATAGGAATTACAGATGGCGGAAGAAGAAAAGAAAAAAGTAAAACGTCCCCTCGGTCACGCGCGGTTAAAACCAGGCAAGTGCATTGCCTGCGGCGCGCGCTGCCAGAGCGAATGCAAGGTTGAAGCCGTCGAAATGAACGATAAGGGCGAACCCGTAATTAATCTGGGAAAATGCACCGGCTGCCGCCGCTGTATACGGATTTGTCCCGCGGAAGCGATCGAAATTTATTTCACCCCGGAAGAACAGAAGATCCTGGATGAATTGGCCAAAGATAAATCTACGGAGAAACCGGCCGCACCGGCTGCTGAGCCTGTCGATGAGGCGGCGGTCAAACTGGCGGCCAAGCTGAAAGAATATAAAGGCGTCTGGGTTTTTGTCGAACAGAGCGAGGGTGTCCCGGCGGAAGTCTCCTGGGAACTGCTGGGCGTCGGTAAGGAACTGGCGAAAACACGGAATGTAGAGTTGTGCGCAATCGTCATCGGCGATAAAGTAAAAAATCTCTGCCAGGACGCGTTTTCCTACGGCGCAACCAGGGCCTATTTAATCGATTCTCCGGTATTCCTGCATTACCGCACCGAACCGTATTATAAAGCGGTTTGTTATCTGATCAACAAATACAAACCTGAAATTGTTCTCATCGGCGCCACCGGTTTAGGCAGAGACCTGGCAGGCGCGGTCGCTACTGATATGGCGACCGGGCTGACCGCGGACTGCACCGGCTTGAGCATCGACGAAAACGGTTTTCTACTGCAGACCCGTCCGGCCTTTGGCGGCAATATCATGGCGACGATCAAAACCGAACGTACGCGTCCGCAAATGTCCACTGTCCGTCCGCATGTTATGCCGCTGCCGAAGAAAGACACTTCGTGCAAAGGGCAAATCATCGAGGAATCCTTCCCGCTGAATGAAAAAGATATCCTGGTCAAAGTACTGGAAGTGATCGACGACAGCAAAGGCGCGGGAGATATCGATATTGCGGGCGCGGATGTCATTGTCTCCGGCGGGCGCGGGATGCTGAATAAAGAAAATTTCAAGATATTGAAGGAACTGGCGGATGAGTTAGGCGGCGTGGTGGGCGGTTCCAGAGCCACGATCGAAGCGGGTTGGCTGCCGGTAGAACGGCAGGTAGGGCAAACCGGGAAAACCGTGCGCCCCAAGATCTATTTTGCCTGCGGCATCAGCGGCGCGATCCAACACCTGGTCGGGATGCAGGATTCAGATGTCATTATCGCTATCAACCGCGATGCCAGCGCCCCGATTTTCGAAGTGGCCACCTACGGCATTGTCGGCGACCTGTTCCAGGTGGTGCCGGGAATTACCAACCGCATCCGCGAATTGCGTAAAGTGAAACGGAATGTTCCCAACGCCGATAATACGAGATGCGCACCGGAGGATAAGACAAATGGATCCAGTTAGCGGCGTTTTGGGTTATGTCTTATTCTGGGGTTTAACTGCCCTGGCGGCAGGCATCTTCGTCCAGCGCTTTTATCAATTATCAAGATTAATCGCATTAGGCCGTGAGGGTGAAAACCCCGCCCGGACAATGAAGAAAATACTCGGCGCGATCGGTCATTTTATCGCGCAGACATGCCAATTCAAAAATATCCGCAAAAAGGACAGGGCCGGTATCGGGCACCTGTTCATGATGTGGGGTTTCCTGTTCTTTGTGACCTATTATTTCTTTTTTATTGTCATTGCATCCGGCTTCGGTCTGCCGCAGATGGAAAACAGCACCGTGTACGCGGTTTACTGCTGGATCATGGATTTTGTGGCGCCGTTTGTCCTGATCGGGGCAGCATGGGGCATTATCCGCCGCTTTTTCTTCCATCCCACCAGACTGGAAGGGCAGCGCACGTGGGAATCACTGATCATCCTGATCACCGTACTTTTACACCCGATCACGCACATCGGTAAAATTGCCACGCAGATTGCCGCAGGCGTGGCGCCGGCCGGATTGGGTATTGCCAATCCGCCGATCAGCGCCGCGGTGGCGCATCTCTTTACGAACACGAATATTGAAGCCTGGCACACCTTCTGGTTCTGGGCGCACTGGGCTTTCGTGCTGGTAGTGCTGGCGATCATTGCATACACCCGGTACTTCCACATGTTTGCGGCAGTCATTAACGACATCATGCTGCCGGAAAGAAAGGGTAAACTTGCCCTGATCGACTTAAAAGACCAGAAGACTTTCGGCGTCGGCAGAGTGGATAATTTCACGCAGCGGCAGTTGATGGATACCTATGCCTGCGTCGTCTGCGGTTATTGTCAGGATGCCTGCCCGGCGAATTTCACCAAAAAACCGCTGAACCCGCGCCTGATCGTACGGGATGTGAAATCTAATTTAATGACCAACGGCCCGCTGCTGCTGGATAAAAAAGAGCCTACATTAGCTTTGATCGGCGGCGGCAAAGAAGGCAGTGTCGCAGAGGATGCGCTGTGGTCTTGCACCACCTGTTATGCCTGTATGGAAGTCTG
>PMBW01000037.1 GCA_003153075.1 Dehalococcoidia bacterium
TCATTGATGATAATAAAGTCCAGAGAATCAGTGAGTGTGACTCAGGGTTTATGCTAGCCCGCAGAGGTCGATACGGCCCAACCTTTAAGGATTGGGCTCCCCAGGACCCTTTGTCCACTGCGGAAGCATGGATAATGAGCAATATGCGGCATTACGTTGATGGGATAGCAGCCAAACAGAAGGCGCCAATTCCCGATGACCCTCGGCTATTGTCGCGTCACATTAAAGAAACTGCTTATTTTCTGCGAGCCGACGCAGTCGGCATCTGCAAGTTACCACCATANNTTTACCGGCCATGACTGGATCAGTAATTCTATGAGTATGCTGGCCTATTCTAATTCTGGGTTCATTGCTATAATCCTTGCCGATTACATCCGTAGACTGGGCTATCCTGCTAGAGCTCATTACGCATCTAACTACCAGATTGTGGTTCCTCCAATTCTCCTATGGGCTGGGTTGGGAGAAATGTCGCGAATAGGTGACTGTGTTGTGAATCCATTTCTTGGACCACGGTTCAAGGCAGCGATTGTTACGACGGATATGCCGCTTGCCACGGATAAACCGATAGATTTTGGGCTTCAGGATTTTTGTTCCAAGTGTAAGAAATGCGCCAGGGAATGTCCTTCCGGTGCACTGAGCAGCGGCGATAAGGAGTTGCACAACGGATACGAGAAATGGCCAATTGATGTTGAGAAGTGTACTAAAATGAGAATGGGAAACCGGAAAGGTTCCGGTTGTGGCACGTGTATTAAAGTCTGTCCATGGAACAAACCGTACACCCCGCTGCACCAAGCGGTAGGCTGGGCGGTCAGCCGGTCTGCGCTGGCTCGAACCATTGCCGTGCGGGGAGATGATTGGCTGGGGTACGGCAAACCTGATTACCGCAGGAAGTGGTGGTTTGACCTAGTGGATATAAATGGGGACGGAACACTACAGGTACCAGGGAAAAATCAAAAGGACGATTAATTTGAGTGCAGGAAATTCGACCCAAACAACGATTCCTGAAAAGTCCTCTTTCAGCCAAATAATCAAGCATTTTTCACCAGCCTGGTTTGCGATGGTGATGGGTACCGGCGGATTAGCTAACCTGCTTTATGGGCTCTCTGCAAAACTCTCATTTTTTAAGCCGGTCGCGCAAACGTTATTTTGGCTTAATATCTTTGTGTTTGTACTACTGATGTTGCCATGGCTGCTGCGGTGGTTCATGCATTTCAAACCGCTGACACAAGACCTGCGGCACCCGATGATGTCTAATTTTTTCGTGACCATGCCCGCTGCCGCCGTAGTCCTTGGAACTAATTTGTTCGTTATCGGAAAAGATTTTTTAGGAGACGGCTTGATCAACGGATTAGGCCTGATTCTATGGGTGGTTGGCGGCGTGTTGACACTGGCGTTCTCTGTTTTTGTAATGTTTAATATGTTTTTCAGCGAGAGCATTGACCCGGAACATGTTAACTTTTCCTGGTTCATTCCTCCCGTGGTGGGCGCGGTTTTACCGCTATTGGGGAAATTGCTGGTAAATGTTTATCTGTTCGACCATGCGGAACTGGCCAAAGCGATAAATTTGGTAGACCTGGTTTTTTACGGTATCGCAATAACACTTTTTATTATATTAGCCGGGGTGATATTAAACCGTTTTATTTTCAATAAAATGCCACGTGAAACGCTGCTGCCGACATTTTGGGTAATCCTGGGGCCGGTGGGTCTGGGCTCACTGGCTTTAATGGATTTAGCGGATACGGCCAAAGTACTGAATCTGGTTAATTCGGTTGACACATTAAAAATCGCAGCAATAATATTCTGGGGTTTTGGCCTTTGGGCGATTTTATTGACTATTGCAATAACGTTTTATTACCTGCGGCGGGGTAAAATCCCCTTTACTTTAGGTTGGTGGGCTTTTATATTCCCCCTGGCAGCTTACGCTCTGGCCAGTTACAGTATTTATAATTACACCAAAATAGAACTGGTTTACTGGTACACGCTGGCTCTGGCGGCGCTGCTTTCGTTCTTATGGGTGGTTACCATGATAAATACTCTGACGGGTATTATCAAACACAGAATTCTCTATCGTGTAAACGCAAATGATGCATGAATAACCGGATGGGTAAAATAAGCATAGTGAAATCGAAACAATTGTACTCGTTCATGCCTGTCCGTCTGTTATGATTATAGGTAACCAGGGCAACTGATGCTGTTGTCCTCGTGATTTTACGGCGGCGATGATATTATTAATGCTGAATTACTTATTCCAATTTAACAAATAATTCTATATAATATTCGAAATGTCAATTGAGGATTAGAAATAAATATCGGAATTATCCCTTTGATTTCCTCCATTGTCTCATTTATTTTCGCCATCACCGTGCTTGACCAGCATCAGGCATTTGGATGTAATAGTTAAGCAGGTTAACTCTAATCTCACCAATCGAATATTAAAGTACCGTTCTGGACCCGATGATTTCTGCGAAGAGAAGACCGTGCTAGAATACACATTCTTGTTCCTGATTATGACCTGATTATCGAGCTTCAATGCATGATAAGCCAAATCCAACAAAGAGCCTGGCTTTTTCGTTTAAATGCTGAACATCACCGAATTGTCAAATTTTAGACTGATGATTTTAAACTATTAACTAATTGTACGCGCCAGAAAAAATCCGTGACCAATTGGTGACCATTTGGAATTATGTTAAGTTGGACAACTTTACAATAAATGATAATTAGATTCATTTTTTGGTGAGCCGTCCGAGGATCG
>PMBW01000095.1:0-2500 GCA_003153075.1 Dehalococcoidia bacterium
CCGGCGCTGATCCCGCTTTCCGAAAAGAAACAATTACTGGATGAATATAATGCGGCCATCTGGTGCACCTCCGGTATACAGACCTCGAACCTCGGTTACGGTGACGCCAATCGGAAAACGCTTTTTGTGAACTCCACCGGTAGTTTTATCACCCAGGAAAGAGCCGATGTGACCATTCGTGCCGTGGCCGTGGCGGCCAAAGACGGCGAAGTCCAGCAAGCCGGTCTCAGCGAGGGCAGCCGTGACGATTTCCGCCCCATCCGGAAACTGCATAAAGATATTGGACAACTGGCGCAGCGCGCCGTGGAGATGTTGACTGTCCCCTCGATCAAAGGCGGGCAGTATACAGTAGTCCTCGACCCGATCCTGGCCGGGGTGTTTGTGCACGAAGCCTTCGGCCATCTCTCCGAATCTGATTTTGTCTACGAAAATGCGCAATTAAAAGAAATTATGACCCTCGGCAAAGTCTTCGGACAGCCGCATTTAAATATCATTGATTCCGCCTCTAAACCCGGTCTGCGCGGCAGTTTTAAATATGATGACGAAGGCACCCGCTCCACTAAAACCTACCTCATACGAGAAGGGAAACTAACCGGACGGCTGCATTCCCGCGAAACAGCCGCTAAAATGGGTGAAAAACCCACCGGCAATGCCCGCGCGATCAATTACCGGCACCCGCCGATCGTGCGGATGACCAATACTTATATCCAGCCGGGGGATTGTTCATTTGAAGATATGATCGCCGATATTAAAGACGGCGTTTACGCTAAAAACTGGTACGGCGGCCAGACCAGCATGGAAATGTTCACGTTTTCCTCCGGGGAAACCTACCGCATCCGCAACGGCAAGATTGCCGAAATGGTGCGGCCGGTGATGCTCAGTGGTAATGTTTTTAACACCCTCATGAATATCGATGCGATCGGCGACGACCTGGACATGAACGAGGGCGGCGGCTGCGGCAAAGGCGGACAATCGCCATTACCGGTCAGCAATGGCAGCCCGCACATCAGGATCCGTCAATGTCTGGTGGGAGGTAAGTAATTGGAAGAAATTCTAGCTCTCGCCAAAAAAGCGGCCGAAGAAGCCGAAGTTTACATGGTTACCAGCGAAGAAACCCCGGTGCAGTTTGAATCTAACCGGTTGAAAAATATTCAGTACAAACAGAGTCAGACCGTGGCGCTCCGGATTATCAAAAACGGCAAGACCGGCTACGCCAACGGCACCAGTCTGGAAAACAGACGGCAGTTAGTCGCAGATGCGGTTGCCACCGCAGAGTTCGGCACAAAAGCGGAATTCCAGTTCCCCTCCGGTAAGACTTTTCCCAAGGTTGATATTTTTGATGCGGCAGTAGAAAAAGTCAGCCTGGAAGAGATGACGCAGCTCGGGGAAGAAATGATCAGCAAAGTTACGCAATATTCCCCCGAAGTGATTTGTGAAGGCGGCGTGAACAAGAGCAAATACACCGTCACGATCATCAATTCGCGCGGCGGACAAGCCGGTTTCACACAGAGCTATTTCGGTTTGGGGATCGAAGGGCAGCGCATCCGCGGTACCGACATGCTGTTTGTTGGCGACCACCAGGGTTCCTGTCATCCGATACTGAAGACGGCTGAGATCGTGAAAACCACCATCCGCCAGTTGGAATTAGCAACAAACACCGCAAAGGTGACATCCCGCCCGATGAGTGTAATTTTTACCCCGGACGGCGTACCCGGTTCACTGATACTGCCTTTGATATCGGCTTTCAACGGTAAGGTTGTGCTGGAAGGGGCATCGCCCATCGGTAAAAAACTGGGTGAAACTGTATTTGATACCAATCTGACGATCAATGATAATCCGTTGGTTCCTTACAACAGCGGCAGCCGTCCGTGCGATGACGAAGCTGTCCCATGCCGGATCACTCCGCTGGTCAGCAAGGGGGTCGTCAGCAACTTTTTATATGATTTGCAGACAGCGGCCAAAGCTAAAACAAAGAGCACCGGTAACGGTCAACGGCAGGGCGGCTTGCCGGGTCCTTCCCCGCACGCTTTTGTGATTACACCCGGTAAGATCAGTTTCGAAGATATGGTTAAAAGCATCGACGAAGGCATTATCGTCGAGCAGCTGCTGGGAGCCGGGCAGGGGAACAGCCTGGGCGGTGATTTCAGCGGTAATATTCTGCTGGGTTATAAAATTGAAAAAGGCGAGATTGTAGGGCGGGTCAAAGATACTATGATCTCCGGTAATGTTTATCAATTATTGAAAAATATTTCTGCCATCGGCAGCGATACCAAATGGGTTAGCGGCTTCATGTCCACGCCGTCCATTTGCTGCGCCGATGTCTCTGTCGCTTGCCGTTAGGTAAGTTGACATAATACATTATTATTTCTGAATTTTTCTCCGGCACTTTCGTGATTTCCTAAATTGTATTAGAATTAACCTTGAGTAGAGAATATTCGGCAAGGTATTAATTTATGAAAAAATTTATAAAAATTACCGCCAAACCAAAGCTGAAAGCGCC
>PMBW01000095.1:2530-14879 GCA_003153075.1 Dehalococcoidia bacterium
ATCATCGAGGCGCCGCAATTTCCACAGAGTCATTTCTATTACTGGAAAAACAAGAAAGGCGCTCACGATATAATTCTCTTTATCGGGGACGACCAGCCGGATGTAAAGATTTACGATTTTGCCGGTTGCGTGCTGGATTTTGCGCAGTACTACGGCGTGGAGCGGGTATATACCTGCGCCGCTGCAATGACCAATATCCACTTTACCGAGCAACCCAAGGTCTGGGCCGTAGCTACCAATAAATTACTGCTGGAAGAATTACGTAGATTCGAATTACTGCAAAAGGGCAGCATCCAGATTGCCGGTTTGAACGGTTTACTGCTCGGCCTTGCCAAGGAAAGGGACTTTAACGGCGTGTGCGTGATGACTGAAGTGCCGTCGCAAACATCCCGTATGGAAAACCCGGCCGCCGCGCTGGCGATCCTGAAAACATTCATGCGGTTACTGGATATTGAAATCGAAACGAAAGAACTGGCCGAAAATGCCCGCGAAATGACGGAGCAGATTAAACAGGCCATGACCATCGCCATGGGCGAATATATCGAACATTTTACCCAGCCAATCTGGGAGCAGGGTGAGGGTGAAGGTGATGAGGATGAGGGGGATGATGAGGGCTCCATCGGCGACCAAAACTAGAGTACGAGGCAATTCCATTGTTAGTTAAAGATATTATTATCGAAATGGCGGATACCAACAAACCGCTGGTGAATACACACCTTGCCGACCTGTCGCAGTTATCTGCGGCGCACGTTAAAGATTTCGTCCAGGTGTGGAAAACAACTGACTTGAAACGTCGCCGCGAGATCATCAACCGTCTGACCGAACTCAGCACTGACAGCGTGGAACTGAATTTTAACACCATTTTCATCAATTGCCTGAACGACCCGGATGAAGATGTGCGCAGTGAAGCGATCGATGGGCTCTGGGAAGATGAAGAACCGGTGCTGATACCGATTCTCATCGGGTTGCTGAATAAAGACCCCTCGGAAAAAGTACAGGCCAATGCGGCACTGGCACTGGGCCGGTTCGCGTTAATGGCCGAACTTGGCTCGATATCCCCGAGGTACGGCGTGCAACTCGCGCAGGTTTTACTGGATGTGTCCGGTAATAAGAACAAATCGATCGAGGTTCGGCGGCGGGCGCTGGAAGCCGTCGCGCCGATCAGCACCGAGCAGGTGAAAACCGCAATCAAAACCGCCTATGAAAGCCGCGATGAAAGACTCTCCATTAGCGCTGTCTATGCGATGGGCAAAAATTGCGATTCAAAATGGTTGCCTTACCTGTTAAAAGAATTGAAAAATGCCGACGCGGAAATGCGCTATGAAGCCGTTAACGCTCTGGGCGAGGTCGGGGACGAAGAAATTTTACAGTATTTGATCCCGGTCGCCGGAGACGATGATATCGATGTGCAGTTGGCGGTTATCCAGGCGCTGGGAAAAATCGGCGGCAATGAGGCCAAACTCTACTTGCAAAAGCACGCCAAAGATGAAAATGAAGCTGTAAGTGACGCCATCGAACAGGCGTTGAACGAAATATCCATTCAGGATGACATGACCATCTTCGAGTTGTCACCGCAACCGGACACACATGAACATTAAAGGCGCAAAAGTCATTATCCGTCCCAAAAAAACTGCTGACGCAGAAAACGATTACCGCTGGCAGACCGACCCGGAGCTTTCCGCCCTGGATGCGATGGTCCCCAGCACGATGTCTTACCGCGAGTTTTACCGGGAGTACATCAACTGGTTGAAACGGCCATTTCCCGGCCGTATTACTTTCGGCGTAGACACACTGGAAGGCAAACATATCGGGAATTGCGTTTATTATAATATTGATGAATTTAACCACGAAACCGAAATCGGGATCATGATCGGCGACCGTGAATATTGGGACAAAGGCTACGGCGCGGACACTATCAGCACACTGATAGACTATGTTTTCGGCCTGCTGAAATTCAGAAGGATATACCTGAAAACACTGGAAGATAATTACCGGGCGCACAAATGTTTTGAAAAATGCGGTCTGGCGCCGTGCGGCCGCCGTGAACAGGACGGCTATAAATTTCTGCTGATGGAGATCTCCTTCGCCAAATGGCAGCAAATGGGGGCCGCGCGCAAGCAGGACAAGCCTTAACCTTTAAATCTGATTTTTGAGGGTTTGAACATGAGAAAATCATTATTACCCGGCGGTGGAGTCAATCTTTTCCAGGGAATTAAAACGAAATGCCGTGATGCGGAAGCAGTCGGGCAGAAACTTTACAGGTTGTCTATCGGGCAGCCGGCAGGACCGGCATTGCTCAGCGCCCGCAAGGCTGCCGCAGAAGCGGTGATGAGCGACCTGGAATCGATGCATGAGTACCAGGATAACGGTTCGCCCGGTATACCGGATTTCTCACAACGTTTCCTTCAGGCTCACTTCGATTTCAGCATGGCCGGGAAAGATGTAGCCTACTTACCGATACCGGGTAACAAACCGATGCTGGGAGTAACGGAACTGGCCTGCGGCGCAGCCCAACAACCTTATATCATTGGCACCACTGACAAACCCGGCTATCCTACCCCCACTGACTGGGCGAAATATCTGCGTCTGGAACAGTACACATTGCCTTTAAATATGAAAAACCGGTTCCGGTTTCAAACAGCAGATATTAAGAAAGGGACGAAGCTGCTGATGGTCAACTATCCGCATAATCCCTCCGGTCAGATCGCCACTCGCGAATGGTGGCGGGAAATTTGTGCGTATTGCGAGAAAAATGATATCCGGCTTTTTAACGACAATCCCTACTACATTCTTTCACACACCCCTGATAGCAGCGCTTTAACGGAGATTGCCACTGAATTCAAAGACCTTTCATGGGTAGAGGCTTTTTCGGCGTCCAAGGTAATCAGCAACGGCACCGGCTGGAGAATCGGCGCAATGGTCGGCTCACAGGATTTTATCGGGGATATCGCCACGATCAAGGGTAATACCGATAGCGGTTTTGTCGCCCCGTTGGCGATCGGCGTGCTCAATTCCATGGAGAACGACAAGGTCAATGTCAAAGCCTGCCGTGAACTGTACAAGCGGCGTATTGATATTCTGAAAGATATCTTGATCAAACACGGCATGAGGCTGGCAATCGAGCCCGGGGCCGGATTCTTTGTCCTCTGGCAAAGGCCGGACAAAGCTTTCGGACAAACGATTAATGACGCCGAACATTTCAACTACCTGATGATCGAAAAGACCGGCGTTGTCGGCGTGCATTTCGAACCGTACATACGCTATTCCGTCACCGGCGATGTCGAAGCCATGGCTAAAGTGATTGATGACGCTTTCGCGCAGGCAAAGATCGGGTATAAATAGGCCGTAATTATTTGAATCTACCTTTCTCTCTCCATATCAGGCCGTAGGTCGCAACCGGAGGTACTTTACGAAGCCATTCGGAGTAAAGTATAGGAGCCTTTCAGAGTAAATGCAGAGAGAGTGAGAGAATTGTCGAGTAATACCCCGGCCTGAATTGTATCGTCGGGCAACAGGGGAACCTGGCCTTAAATGCGAAGATTAGTCTGTTAGTTGTTTTCCAGCGCCAGTTTATCCATTTCCAGTTGCACGGGAATCGGATAATTGCCGGTGAAACAGGCGGTGCAGAAAGAGTCAGCCGGGAGGTTGACAGATTTCAATAGCCCTTCCAGGCTCAGGTAGCCCAGGGTATCCGCGCCGATGAATTGCCGGATCTCTTCAACAGATTTGTGCGAAGCGATCAGTTCTTTCCGTGTGGCCATATCGACGCCGAAGAAACAGGGATATTTGATCGGCGGGGCGCAGATCCGCATGTGGATTTCTTTTGCGCCGGCTTTTCTGAGTAGATTAACGACTTTGGGCGTCGTGGTGCCGCGGACAATGCTGTCATCGACGACAGCCATGCGCTGATCCTTGAGCAACTGCGGCAGCGGATTGAACTTGAGTTTCACGCCCAGATCGCGGATACGCTGGTCGGGGGCAATAAAGGTCCGCCCGACATAGCGGTTTTTCAATAAACCCTCGCAGTAGGGTCGGTTGGCCTTATGCGCGTAGCCGATACCGGCTGCGGTCGCGGAGTCCGGCACACCCATTACCGAATCTACTTCGACGGGGTGTTCGATCGCAAGTTGTTCACCCATTGCCTGCCTCGCGGGGTATATTAATTGACCGTTCATAATACTGTCCGGCCGGGCAAAATAAATAAATTCAAAGATACACAACGCGCGTTTACGGACGGGTTCGCGGAAGCTTTCCACACCGTTTTGACTTATTCGTACGATTTCCCCCGGTTCGATTTCGCGAATGAGTTTAGCGCCGATGTGGTCGAGGGCGCAGCTTTCGGAGGCGACGACAAAGCCGCCGTTGAGTGACCCGAGGCACAAAGGACGCACGCCGTACGGGTCGCGTACCACGAAAAGAGCTTCCCTGGTCAGTATTACCATGGAATAGGCGCCCTGCAGACGGCGCATACTGTATCTGATACGTTCAACCCAATCTGAGGCCGGAGCAGACAGAATCAGGTCGCCGATTACTTCGGTGTCAGTGGAACTACGGAAAGTATAGCCCTGGTCGCAGAGTTCGTGGTAAAGATGTTCGGCGTTGACAATGTTGCCGTTGTTGGCGATGGCGATCGTATCGTTGCCGGAACCGAGTACAAGCGGTTGAATATTGATACTGCGGCTGGAACCTGTTGTGGAATAGCGGTTGTGCCCGATGGCAATGTGGCCGGTTAATTGACCGAGGGATGTTTCATCGAAAACCTGCGAAACCAGACCCATATCGCCGTAGAATTGTATTTTCTTGCCGTCGGCGGTGGCGATGCCTGCGCTCTCCTGACCGCGGTGCTGAAGAGCGAACAGTGCAAAAAAGGTAAGCCTCGCCACATCCTCACCAGGACAGTAAATGCCAAAGACGCCGCATTTCTCGTGTAAGTCTACCACTTTCTCCCCGGCTTTCTTTTTACAATTTAATTATAGTCTTTTATAACAGGTGTGGTCAAACAGGAGGGATGGATTGTCAATATTCAGTTGCAAGTTTCCAATGCTGAGTCAGATTCTGTCCGCGGTTTTATCGACTAGCCAGTCCAGTAATCTTACGGTCTCCGGTACCCCGGTTAAGATGAAATCCACTTCATTAAGCGTTGCCTGCGTGGTTTCCGGACCGGTAACCAGGATCGCTAATCCGTCGAAATCCCTGTTTTCTCTGGTCCGCCGGATAGCTTTAAAGGCCGGCACGTCCCCAACATCGTCACCCAGGTAAATTGCTCCTTGCAAATTGCGCTCTTTGATCAGACCGGTGACGGCCGTCCCCTTGTCGATGTCCACCATCGGCACGATACCGATATTGTTTTTTTCGTGCATTAACCGCATCTTTTTGGCGTGGGGAGATTTTTCCAGCACCGCCAGGATCTGCTGCCTGGCCGCTTCCGGTTGGCGGGTCAGGTGATAGTGCACGCTCACCGTGGCCCATTTATCCTGAATGATCATGCCGTCCACTGCGCTCAGGACTTCCAGTTCTGCGGCTAGCGCGCGCATTGCCGTCAGAGAGGCGGCGACCTCAGGGTGCAGCACTGCGTGGTCATTCTCCCACCATTCCATGCCGTAATGCCCGATATATTTTACACCGTCGATGTTGATGATCTCTTTAACGGCTTCGGTTTTTCTGCCGGAGACGACGGCCAGCAGTTCAAGGCGATGTACGAGCTTGGCAAGTTGAGGCAGAACGGGCGGCGGCGGCGCCCATTCCAGAAAGTTGTGCGGAATTTCGCTGATCGTTCCGTCCATATCGGTGATCAGTCCGAAGGGCTTGCGCTTAAGCAGCTTTTGCAAAATATCCAGATTGTCGAGAATACGGGCCACAACTTAAATTTAGCAGTTGGCGGATGAACAGTCAAAAGAGCCTGGCTGCTGATAGCTGAATGCTGACCGCTCGTATTCATTGACACACTCACGCCGTTAGCTTAAAATCAAATGTAATTGACTAAAATGGAGTTACTATTGTGAAAAGCGACGAGATTAGAAGTTCATACCTGAAGTTTTTTGAAGAACGGGGACACAAAATCGTGCCCAGTTCTTCTTTAATTCCCTACGGCGACCCAACCCTGCTGCTGACCAGTGCAGGCATGGTGCAGTTTAAACCCTATTTTACCCAGAAGGCAGTGCCTCCCGCGCCGCGGTTGGCCAGCTGCCAGAAGTGTTTCCGCACGACAGATATGGATTCCGTGGGAGATTCCACACACTGCACGTTTTTCGAGATGCTGGGGAATTTCAGTTTCGGGGATTATTTTAAGAAAGAGGTTATTCCCTGGGCCTGGGAATACGTGACGCAGTATCTGAAAATCCCGGCATCCCGGCTGTGGGTAACTGTTTTTCGGGACGATGACGAAGCCTTTGATATCTGGCTGCAAACAGGTATTCCCGCAGAGAGGATCGTCCGCCTGGGGGAAAAAGACAATTTCTGGGGTCCGGCCGGTAATTCCGGGCCGTGCGGCCCGTGTACAGAAATCCATTATGATCTGGGCGAGAGTTACGGCTGCGGTAAACCGGACTGCAAACCTGGCTGCGACTGCAAACGGTACACCGAAATCTGGAACCTGGTGTTTACTCAGTTTAATCAGGATGAAAGCGGCAAGCGCACTTTGCTGCCTAAACCGAATATCGATACCGGTTCGGGGCTGGAGCGTGTAACTACCATCTTGCAGGGCAAAACTTCATTCTATGATACCGACCTTTTTGCGCCTTTGCTGCAAAAAGTAACTGATTTATCCGGTAAAAAATACGGCAGTGACCCTGTCACCGATAATGCCATGCGCATCGTGGCGGAACACGCCCGCGCCATTACATTCTTACTGGCGGACGGCGTGATGCCGAGCAAAGAAGGCCGCGGCTACGTTTTGCGGCGTCTCTTACGCCGGGCGGAATACTTCGGGGAAACCCTGGCCCACGAAAAACCGTTCCTGACCACTGTGGCAGAAGAAGTTATCAAGAACATGGGTCACGTCTATCCGGAATTGGCGACCAATAAAAAACATATCCTGCACGTCATTGCGATCGAAACGGAAGGCTTCCGCAAGACCTTGCCTGTTGGCCGGGGTATGCTGGAAAATACCATCAGTAAAATCGAAGCCAAAAAGGGAACGGAGAGGGTGATCTCCGGCAATGATGCCTTTGTCTTGCATGATACCTACGGTTTCCCCATCGACTTGACGAAAACAATTGCCGCCGCCCACGGCTTTGACGTGGACATGAACGGTTTTGAAGCGGAAATGGAAAAGCAACGCGAACGCGCCAAAGCTGCACAGAAACATGGGGTCGGCGGCAATGCTACCGTGACCATGGAAGCAAATATGGAATGGAAAAAAGGCTCGCCGCTGCCGGTTTTTGTCGGCTACGAAAAAACCAAAGCCCGTGCCTCCATCATTGCGTTATTATCCGAAGGTGAGGCAGTGGGTGTGATCAACGAAGGGCAGGAAGCCAGCCTGGTGCTTGATACGACGCCTTTTTATGCGGAGATGGGCGGACAGGTCGGAGATACCGGCGAAATCCGGAGCGAATCCGGCCGGTTTGAAGTGACAGATACTGTAAAAACGGCGCTGGGGATAGTGATGCACCGCGGCAAAATGCTGAGCGGTACGCTTTTCACCGAAGAAACCGTTGAGGCGGAAGTTGATCAGGCACGNNCGCCTGGATATTTCCCGTAACCACACTGCTACGCATATCCTGCAATACGCTTTAAGGCAAGTATTGGGTAAGCAGGTGCAGCAGCGCGGCTCGCTGGTGACGCCGGACAGATTGAGATTTGATTTTTCGCACCTGGTAGCAATGCTGCCGGAGGAAATTCAGAAAGTCCAGCACATTGTTAATGAAAATATCCGGCATAATCTGGAAGTCTTCGCCGAAGAGATGTCGTACCAGAAAGCCGTCGAACAAGGCGCGACGGCGCTTTTCGATGAAAAATACGGCGATAAAGTGCGCGGTCTGAAGATCGGCAAACCGCCGGTCAGTTTTGAGCTGTGCGGGGGCACGCATATCAGCGCTACCGGGCAGATCGGCGCGTTTCATATTGTCAGCGAAAGCAGCGTCGGTTCCGGTCTGCGGCGTATCGAAGCCGTCACCGGACGGGGAGCGGAAGCTTATTTCCAGAAATTAGCGCAAGATTGGCAGGAGATCGCCAGATCCCTCGGCGCAACCACTGAAAGTGTCAAAGAGAAAATCGTCGATACACTGGCTGCTTACGACGCGGAGAAAAAACAGCGGCTGGCGGTAGAGAAAGAACTGGCGCGGAAAGTAGCAGAGTCCATAGTCTTACAACGCTCGCCAATTAACGAAGTGCCGTTCATTTCAGAACATATTTCAAGCGTTTCCACGCAAGGACTGATGCAAATTACTGATTACCTTCGTGAAAAGCATAAAAGCGCTGTAATTGTGTTAGGAACAATTTATGATGATAAACTTTCTTTCCTGGCAAATGTAAGTACTGATCTAGTTGCCAAAGGCTATAATGCCGGTAATATCGTGCGTGAAGTGGCCAAAGTCACTGGCGGCAGCGGCGGCGGTAAACCCACCATGGCGCAGGCCGGCGGTAAGGATAAAACCAAGATCGACGAAGCTCTGCAGTTAGTAAAAAAGCTGATTGAACAGCAGGGAAAATAATGGGGCGTGTTCTTGGGCTCGATGTCGGGGACAGAAGGATTGGTTTAGCGTTGAGCGATTCCGGCGGCATTCTGGCCAGTCCGTTGACCATCATCGAGCATACCACTGAATTGCAGGACATCGAAGCTATTCTTAAAATTGCTAAAGAACGGGAAGCCGAACGGATCGTAGTCGGCTTACCGCGCCTGATGAACGGCGATATCGGCCCGCAGGCGCAGAAAGTGCAGGCATTCGCCGAGGCCATGCGCACCCATACTCAACTCCCCCTCGAATATCGCGACGAGCGGTTGACGACGGTTGAGGCTCAGCGTCTGAAGCATGAAACCGGTTCCCGTAAAAAAAACCGCAATATCCGCTACGACGCGATGGCAGCAGCGGTGATCCTGCAGGATTACCTGGAAGAGCAGGCGGTTAACAGACAACAGGATGAACAAATATAAAACTGGACCGGATACCATATGGATTGCGTGTTGAATGAATGAAATCAAGATTCTGAAGACCTGCGGCAAAGCGCGCGCGGGTGAATTAAGTACTCAGCATGGCACCATCAAAACCCCGGTATTGTGTCCGGTGGGAACGCAGGGTTCGGTCAAAACACTGACACCGCAGGATGTCAAAGATGTGGGCATGAAAATGATTCTGGCCAACACCTATCACCTGTACCTGCGCCCCGGCATCCCGACACTGGAAAAAATGGGTGGCCTGCATAAATTTATGAACTGGGACGGCGCGATCCTCACCGACAGTGGCGGCTATCAGCTTTACAGTCTCTCAAAATTGCGCCAGATCAATGACGACGGTGTAATATTCCGTTCCCACATCGACGGCAGCCAGCATACTTTTACACCGGAGCTGGCGATCAAATACCAGGAATCGATCGGAGCGGATATTATTATGGTGCTGGATGAGTGCATCGACCACAATGAGAGCCGCGAAAAGGTCTGGGCGGCCATGGTGCGCACCCATCAATGGGCATCGCGCTGCCTGAAGGTACACAACAAGCCGGGGCAGGCTTTATATGCCATTGTGCAGGGCGGAGTTTTCCTCGACTTACGTAAACTCTCGGCCGAATATCTGACCGCTCTGCCATTTGACGGCTATGCCATTGGCGGATTGAGTATCGGCGAACCGAAAAGCGTGACATTTGACATAACGGAGCAAACTGTTAATTTATTACCTGCAGACAAGCCAAGGTATTTAATGGGCGTGGGGGCGCCGGAAGATGTGGTGGAATGTGTGGCCCGCGGCATAGATATTTTCGACTGCGCTATGCCAACTCGCGTTGCCCGAAACGGCGCTCTGTATACCCCGACCGGCCGGGTGGACATCGAAAATGCGATCTACCGCGAGCAGGCAGGGCCGATAGATAGCACCTGCCATTGCTATACCTGTCAAAACTTTTCGGCGGCCTATCTGCATCATCTTTTCAGAAGTAAGGAGTTGCTGGCTTACCGGCTGGCGACGATCCATAATCTGGCTTTCATGAGCAGCCTGGTGCAAAATGTCAGAAATTCCATACTGGACGGCACTTTCGATACCTTCCGCAGTGACTTTTTGTCGCATTACCAGACCACCGACGAAAAAACCCGTATCAGCCAGAAACAAAAATGGCTGCAAGCCCGGGAGAACAAAACTCCGGACGAAGCGTGAAAACGATTTTGAGTAACCGGTCGGGAGTTTCGAGTATAACCCGGTTATTTTGATCGAGTAACAGTATTAGCAGACCATCGCCTAAAAATCCCGACAGGAGAAATTGATGGAACAACAACCTGATAATACGTCCGATATTGAACAATCAATCGCCAGATATAATTCATTGACTACGTTTTTGACAGTATTAGCAACCATAATTGGTATTGTTTGCGCCATTTCCACAATTGAGATAAGCAGGTTATTTCTTCTGGGGTTTATCCCCGTAGTCCCGTTGATCGCGTTGATTTTATTTATTTCGAGTAAGCGTAAAAAATTGAAGTTAGTCTTACAGATACGCAGTGACTGGGGGAACACCCAAATCGCTAAACAACGGGATTATAAGGCTATCCGTTTTTTATTTGATACCATATCTGCGCAGGAAAAAAGCTTGAACAGCGTCGACGAGACGACTTGGAACGACCTGAACATGGACCAGCTTTACGCTAAAATCGATCGGACTTATACCGACCCCGGTGAAGCTGTACTCTACCGGCTATTGAGGGAACCTCTTTTTAATAAAGAAGCGCTGACGGAGAGAAGCCAGGTGATCGCCTTCTTCCAGAACAATAAAGAATCCCGCGAAAAAATCCAGCTGGCATATATCGGTCTTGGCCACCAATTTATTCATAATGACGTTTTTACGCTGCTCTGGCGGGACAGTTTCCCCAAAAGCGGCATAAAACTGTTTTACTATTTCATGGCCGCAGCCGCCGTTGTATCGATATTAGTACCATTTATATTCTGGTCTTGGACATTGGTGGTATTCCCCATCGCGGTTTTCCTGATCAATCTCTCTCTGCACTACTCCGCAAAGCGCAAAACCGATCAAGAAACGATCTCTTTCCCGTATTTGATCCGCTGCATTAAAACGGCCGGGGGACTATCCAGAATCAGGGATGAAGAAATTAAACCATATACAACCAAACTGGGACAACTCTATCAAACTTGCGATAAAATCGTGAAAAATACGCGTTTTTTGTTTCCCACGAAATCTAGTTTTACCGATTCGGGCATTTTATTCGAATACATTAGTATCTTCTTTTTACTGGAAGTCAGGGCTTTTTGCGACACAAGTGATGAACTTAACAAACACATCACCGAATTGCGCGAACTGTACCTTACACTCGGTGAACTGGACGCGCTGCAATCGGTGGCTTCTTACCGTGCCAGTCTGGCGGTGTATTCCGTCCCTGTGTTTGACGGTAACGGGAGTTACCTGGAAATTAAAGAGGCGAGGCAGCCGCTGCTGGAAAACCCGGTCCCTGTTTCTATCGCGATTCATAATAATATCATTCTGATTACCGGTTCGAACATGGGCGGCAAATCGACATTTCTGCGCACTATCGGTAACAATGTGCTGACCGCGCAGACGATCGCCACTGTGTCAGCTGCCTCTTACCGCGGCGCTTTTTTCCGCGTCGTCAGTTCTATCAGCCGCACTGACGACCTGGCTGCCGGAAAAAGTTACTACTATGTCGAAGCGGAAAGAATATTGAAAACGATGCAGGGTTTTAGTGCGGGGACATCCGCACTTTGTATCATCGATGAGCTGCTGTCCGGCACAAATTCCATCGAGCGGCTGCATGCTTCTGAGGCGATCATTCAGTACCTGGCCAAACAAAACACGCTGGCGGTCATCGCTACCCACGATTTGGAATTGGCCGAGCGATTAAACGGCCTCTGCGATTTCTACCATTTTGCCAGTACTGTAGACGAGAACGGGTTGAAATTCGATTATTTGCTGAGGCCCGGCATCGCCACCACGCGCAATGCCATCGCCTTGTTGAAATACCTTGGCTATCCCAAAGAGATCACGGAGAAAGCCGAGCGTGAAGGGTAGGCATCAGTTTCGAGTTACCTGTAATAAGTACTATGGCCATGTTTAAAGAAAATATTGATCGGTTGCATTATTGAACAAAATGGGGCTGAAGGCTAACAAATAATTCACAATTGCTATCGGAAGTCAGAATTAAGTAAGGTTTGAGTTACAAGGTCCCTGAGCGAAG